>JBGSQR010000205.1:0-16298 GCA_041737975.1 Geobacterales bacterium
CCAATAGGATCTGGGCGGAGGCGGATCTGGGCTTGTCAACAGGTGAGCCGATTCTGCTCTGCAACAGCACGTAAACCTCTTTGATGCCGCCAATATTCTGATAAATTTCACGGGCCATGCGGTGCGCCAGTATATTATAAATTTTGCCCACATGGCTGACCGGGTTCTTTCCGGCTGCGGCCTCGGTTCCCATTGGCCTGTTCATGGAGATAATCCCGTTCACCCGATTTCCGCGACCGACCTGTCCTGAATCCGCATCTTCGGCAGAAGTACCGAGCAAACTGAGATAAACACCTCCCAGGCCTCGACCACGCTGATCCAGGGCATTATACCCAATTGAAATTCCGTCAAATACGCCCAGATTATCTGTAAAGAGATGCATCTCATCCATGATGGCGGATTTAATTTCAAAGTACGCCTGTTCTGACCGCACAAACGAAGCCATTAACGGCATGGCTATGGTCAATTCCAATTCATTGCCGCTTCTGGCACCCATAACTTTTATGTCTTCACCGCTCTGGGGGAACTTTTCCTTAAATTCCCTGCCATTCAAAAACCGCTCCATCCCCAGCACGACATTTTCAGTAGGGCTAAGCGGATAATAGCCAACAGCGGCTGAGGTATCATTGGAAAGCCTGGTCGCACCTGAGCGATCAAAAATATCTGTCAAAGCGTCCGAACCTGGCGCTAGAGCGACCCTGTATTTCATATGCCGCTCAGGATCAACAAAACGCAGGTTGTCCTTTATCCATGTTCTGGCGGCATTAACCGCAATTTCACCAACCGGTATTTCCTGACCTGCCAACATAAACGTAGCCCGGTCACCAATGATGATCTCCATCGGCGATATTACCCGTCCGCCACCAAAACGCTTTTCAACCTGCCCGGCAATCAGAAGCCCCTTATCCGTATTATGGTGAAGTATTGTTCCAAAACGGGTTTTATATTCATGACAAAGCGCAATTGATACAGCTTCCATGACAGAATCACAGATATAGTCCGGGTGCCCTTTCCCCTTGCGCTCCACAATCTCAACACGGTGCTCTGTGATGGATTTGCCTTTGAATGATTCAACTGTAATCATGATCACGCAGTCCTTTCAATTGCCGTAAACAACGGGCAAAAGACTTCGGCCTTGGTGCATGAAAGAAGTTTACCGCTAAAAGCAGACTTCACAAGTATGACATTTTGTCATGATACAGATTGTTCTGTTATTTTAAACAAGGGTATTAAAGCATTGGGGAGGGAGGATCATTAATTAATATTCCTGCCGCTTGCGCAATACAAGCAGCAGGAATATCAGGTTAATTGTATTAAGGAAGTTTCTTGAGGAAGACTATCAAATCATTCAAATCCTTGTCACTGATTTTGTAACGGGGCATGTCAGGCTTTAATGGCGAACCATCAGGGTACTTACCACTTCTGACAGCTTTTTTGAATGTTTTTGGATTGTAATTACTTTTCAAAACAGACCAGCGAACATCCTTGGCGTCCATGGCCTGCATCTTTCCTTCACCCACATTGACCACCTGCTTGCCACCTTTTCCATCAGGACTGTGACAAGAAACGCAGGCAATCGGTCCGGCAATTTCCTTACCATCATCATTAATAATACCGTGCGATTTAATTACACCGCCACGCTCACTGGTTGCCGTATAGTAAATCCGTTCACCATTGGAACTGAAACCACTTTTCCAGGTATTATCAGTCTTACCTGGTGTTTTTACTTTTACAGCATCTGCCGCCAGGATCGGATTTGATGTGGCCAGAAGAAGCAGAATCATTA
The DNA here is from genome assembly GCA_041737975.1 of Geobacterales bacterium. Taxonomy (GTDB): domain Bacteria; phylum Desulfobacterota; class Desulfuromonadia; order Geobacterales; family Pseudopelobacteraceae; genus JBGSQR01. Next base: position 1,787 of record JBGSQR010000205.1, read on the forward strand.
ACAACAAAGCCAATCTAGATCTTGTATTCATAATCAACCTCCATTGCAGAAGTTTCAGTATCAGCTCGGTCAGGATGTCAACTCAGACTTTGTAAACAGGGACTTCAGCCAGTAACCGGCTGCTTCGATATTTTCACGGCCACCCTCTTCCCGATCAACCAGGGTCACAATTCCGAGAACTTTTAAACCTTCTTCCTGTGCCCGCTCCACAGCCTTCATAGAGGAACCACCGGTGGTGACAACATCTTCGACAATAATAACACGGGTACCGGCAGGCAGGTTCTTGCGACCTTCAAGCCACTGACCTGTGCCATGTCCCTTAGGCTCTTTACGGATAATAAAGGCATGCATGCTTTTACCATCCAGATGTGCTGCAATCGAGGTGGCTGTGGCAATCGGATCGGCTCCAAGTGTTATTCCGCCAACGGCTTCAACACCTTCCAGATCCTTTATTGCTTCATAAAAGAGCTTACCGGTCAGATATCCACCCTCGGCATGCAGGGTTGTCTGCTTGCCGTCAAAGTAGAAATCGCTTTCACGCCCGGAAGCCAGCTTTACCAGACGTTTTTCGTATGACAATTCCAAAATGATCTGCTTCAGTCTTTCACGTTCACTCATAGACATTCTGCCCCTCTTCAAAAAGTCCCATCTGAGGTATTTCCTCTGGTCTGGGGAATCCAACCGGATAAGTTCCGGCAAAACATGCTTTACAGAAATTGGTTTTATCAACTCCGACCGACTTGACCAGACCTTCTTCCGAGAGATACCCCAATGTGTCCGCCGTAATATAGCGACAGATTTCATCAACGGTGTGTGAGGAAGAGATCAGTTCCTTGCGATTGGGTGTATCGATACCATAATAACAGGGGTAGCTGGTTGGCGGCGAAGAGATCAGCATATGCACCTCTTTAGCGCCTGCATCGCGAACCATCTTGACGATTTTTCGGGAGGTGGTTCCGCGTACGATTGAGTCATCGATCACCACGACACGTTTGCCCTTCAGCAGCTCACGCACCGGATTGAGCTTGATCTTGACACCAAAATGTCGGATAGCCTGGGCCGGTTCGATAAAGGTTCTGCCCACATAATGGTTACGGATCAGGCCGAGTTCAAAAGGAATACCGGACTCTTCGGCATAGCCCATGGCAGCGGGAACGCCTGAATCAGGCACCGGTATTACCACGTCAGCTTCCACTCTATATTCCCTAGCCAACTGACGCCCCAGCTCTTTACGGGTCAAATAAACATTCTTGCCAAAAATAGTGGAGTCAGGGCGGGCAAAATAGACAAACTCAAAAATGCAGGGTGTCGGGTCGATCTTTTTAAAAGGAAACAGAGATTCAACCTTACCATCCGGTGTAAAGACGACCATTTCGCCAGGCTCTATATCACGGACAAAAGTTGCTTCAATCAGATCCAAAGCACAGCTTTCCGAAGCAACAACCCAGGCATTTCCCAGCTTACCGAGACAGAGCGGGCGAAATCCGTTGGGGTCGCGAACGGCAATCATGCGGCTTTTTGTCAAAAACAGCAGACAATAGGCGCCTTTGACCCGATTCAGCGATTCTACAATACGATCAACCAGTGAATTGTTGCGGGACATGGCCAGCATATGGATGATGATTTCCGTATCCATGGTTGTCTGAAAAATTGAACCATAGGCCTCCAACTCAGCTTTCAGAAGTTGGGCATTGACCAGGTTGCCGTTGTGCGCAACAGCGATCGAGCCGCGCGAATAATCAACCAGGATCGGCTGGACATTTTTCTCCACTGAAGCACCGGCTGTTGAGTAACGCACATGGCCAATTGCCGCTTTACCGGGAAGTTTCTTAAAAACCTTCTGGTTTCCGAAAACATCGGCGACCAGCCCCATTCTCTTGTGAGAATGCATGACCGCTCCGTCGGAAGAGACAATACCGCAGCTTTCTTGCCCGCGATGCTGCAGGGCATAAAGCCCCAGGTAGGTCAGATTGGATGCCTCGGCATGATTGTATATACCAAATACGCCGCATTCCTCTTGTGGCCTTGATAATTTCATAATTTCAGACTCCACTTTAATATTTCAAAACGACTAGATCAGATTCTTCCGCACATATTCTGCCGCATTGCGATAAAGGATCAGGCCGTCACCCTCTTCAGGCAACTCTTCGCGGGTCCAGCGCGGGTGCTGGGTATAATGAACAAACGCTTCCGGATGTGGCATCAGTCCCATTAAACGACCTGTAGAGTCACAAACTCCGGCAATGGCATTAACCGAACCGTTCGGGTTGGCCGGGAAATCCATGGTAGCTTCAACATAATCCGGACCTGAATATTTGAATACGGCCAGATGTCCCTGTTCGATCCGATCCAGAGTAGCCGGCGTATCACAGAGGAACTTGCCTTCACCGTGGCGCATGGGCAGATAGATACCATTCTCAATTCCTTTTGTGAATACGGACGGGGAGTCGGCATCAACCTTAAGGTAGGTCCAGCGATCCTGAAAACGACCACAGTCGTTATGGGTCAGGGTGACGGATTGGGAGAGATAATCCCCGTCAAAGCCGGGCAGCATCCCCATTTTGACCATCAGCTGAAAACCGTTGCAGACACCAAGGATCAATTTGCCGTTAGCAATAAAACGGATGAACTGGTCAACCAGTTTTTCACCGCTGCCAGCCACGGTAGCATGTTTCAACCTGTTGGCCTGAGCTTTTGCGCTACCCAGGTCGTCCCCATCCAGAAAACCACCGGTCAGGTTCAGAAAATGAAAATCATCCAGCCTGATCTCTCCGGAAAGAATCTCGGCGATATGAGCTATTACTACATCGTCAAAGCCGCCAAGCCTGCAGGCATGGGCAGCTTCCATCTCACAGTTGGTACCGTTACCGGTAATGACTATTGCACGTGTTTTTGCCATATTTTACTGTTCTCCTTGATGAACCGCTATCATACTAGATCAATTTAAAACTGTCCTTTAGAATATTTTTAGCTTTGGCTGCAGCCGCCATAGGCCGCCCGAGTCAGCCGCAGATCAATAAAACTGATCGATTCCGGCAACCCTTCTTTCAAAACCGTCAAGCTGACCGGGCCAAGTGTATTCAGCTTTGCCTCAATCAAAGGCAGTTTTGCCGGGTCAACAAAACGACACAGATCAATCTCCAGGCCGGAAGATGCCAGCTCCTCCAGATGGCTAACGATAGTCAGCTCTTTCAAGCCACGGGCCAGAGCGATCTGGTCCAGATTAAGCCCCTGATTGTAAAGACTCAGTGTTTCATTCAGTGTATCACTGAGCTGTGACTGTTCGTTACTGCCGGCACGTTCAGCCAGCTCCCTGCGCTTATAATCTTTGATGGCATTCAGGAATCTGGAGCCATATCTTTCCAGCTTGACCTGCCCAACACCGTTTATCCGCAGCAGGTCACGTTCATCAGCCGGCCTATTTTTAGACAGTTCCAGCAGGGTCGCATCGGAAAAAACTACAAAAGGCGGTACACCTGCTGAATCTGCAATCTGTTTGCGCAGAGTGCGCAGTTCTTCGAACAATGCCCGATGGGCGCCTTCTCCGGCTCCGCTGCGTCGACGGGATTTCTTTTCAGTTTCGACCACATCACGCGGCCGGCCAAGTATGACCTCGGTTTCACCCTTCAATACCGGACGGGCCGTTGCAGAAAGACCAAGCACTCCGTAACGGGTAAAATCCTGCGCCAGATACCCCAGGTGAATCAACTGACGGATGATGTTTTCCCACTCTGCCGCCGACAGGTCAGCACCGATACCGTAGGTGGAAAGTTCATGGTGACGCAGTTCAATAATACGCTGAAGCTTGGCGCCCCGCAGCACGTCAATCACATGCCTTGCGCCGAAACGTTCTCCAACCCTGTAGACACATGACAAGACCTTGCGGGCCTGTTCCGAGGCGTCAAAACGCTGGGGAGGATCGTTGCAGATATCACAGTTATCACAATCATGCTGCTGCAGATCACCAAAATAGGCCAGCAGCGCCCTGCGCCGACAGGTCAGAGCTTCCGCATAGGCCACCATGGCATTCAGTTTCTGCAGTTCGATCCGTACCCGCTCGGCATTATCGCTGTTTTCAATCAACGAGCGGGCGGTCATAACATCGCCCATGCCGAACAACATCAATGCCTCGGACGGCAGACCGTCGCGCCCGGCACGGCCGGTTTCCTGATAGTAGCTCTCGATGCTTTTGGGCATATCGTAATGTACTACAAAGCGTACGTTGGGTTTGTCAATCCCCATGCCAAAGGCAACGGTTGCCACAACGATCCGCAAATCATCGCGCCGGAAAGCATCCTGCACCCGGCGCCGTTCATCATCCGGCAGACCGGCATGATAGGCGGAAGCGGCAAAACCTGCTGAACGGAGTTTCTCCGCCACCTCTTCCACACGCTTGCGGCTCAAGGCATAGATGATACCGGCCTCAGCACGGCGTCCTTCCAGAAACAGTGTCAACTGGTTAAAGGGTTTGTTCTTGGGAATAACCGAATATGTAATGTTTGGGCGGTCGAAACCGGCCACATGAACTCTGGCTGACTCAATTCCCAGCTGACGAATAATATCCTTGCGGGTTTCCGGGTCAGCCGTAGCGGTCATAGCGACAATCGGAACCTGCGGAAACAGTCCGCGCAACCTGCCGATCTGAACATAATCAGGGCGGAAGTCATGCCCCCACTGGGAGATACAGTGGGCCTCATCAATGGCAAACAGTGCCAGCTTCAATGATGCAATTCGCTGCAGGAATTCCGGCTGCATCAACCTTTCCGGTGCAACATAAAGCAGGTTCAGCTCACCGTTGTCCATCTGCCGGGAAACCTGTCTCGCTTCATCGCTGGTCAGCGACGAATTAAAACAGGCAGCTGCTACGCCGTTGGCATTCAAGGCGTCAACCTGGTCTTTCATCAATGAAATCAACGGAGAAACAATAATCGCCAGCCCGTCCCGCTGCAATGCCGGGATTTGATAGCAGAGCGACTTGCCACCGCCGGTAGGCATGACCAGAAAAACATCTTCACCACTGCAGACCTGCTCAATAACTTCCTGCTGCGGCGAGCGGAACTGCTGGAAGCCGAAGACGGTCCGAAGAGTATCGTGAATCGTCGGCTTCATTTCGTTACCGACATTATTATTGTTCTTCCAGTTATCACAGTTCCCGCAAAGTTTTCTGCCAGGCTTCCTTCAGCTCGGCCAGACCGGCCTTGACCACAACTGCTCCGTTAAGACCGGAAATGCTGAGGGTCTGTTCTTCAGTTACCTCACCGATTGAAGCAAAACAGTTGCCACTCATGATCTGCTCGAACTGCTCACGTTTCTCAGGACGGACAGTCACCAGATGGCGCGAGGCAGACTCGGAGAAAAGCAGGGCTGTTTCATTCTTGTTGTCACCCTTCCAGAGTACACGGTTCAGGTCCAGCGTCATGCCGAAACCACCTGCAAAAGCGGATTCAGCTGCCGCAACAGCCAGACCGCCATCGGACAGGTCATGGCAGGAAACAACTGTACCGGCCAGGACAGCCTGATGATAGGCTTGATAACGCTGATAAGCTTTTGCTGCATCAACCTTAGGTACCTTGTTACCCACAACTCCGCGCAGGGTGAAGTATTCGGAAGCACCCAGTTCATCGGCTGTTTTACCCAGCAGATAGACTATGTCACCTGGACGCTTGACGTCCATGGTGACAGCCTTGCGGGCATCTTCGATCTTGCCGATAACCGAAAACAACAGAGTCGGCGGTATGGATATTTTAGTGGTACCGTCGTAAAAGTCATTTTTCATGGAATCCTTGCCGGAAACCAGCGGCAGGTTGTAGATCATACAGATATCGTATAACGCCTGGTTGGAGCGAACCAGCTGGGCCATCTTGTAAGCACCGTCCGGAGTCTTTTCAGACTGGACCGGATCGCACCAGCAGTAGTTATCCAGACCGGCAACAAGGTCCAGCGATCCGCCTACGGCAACATAGTTGCGCAGCGCCTCATCAACCGCATTGGCGGTCATATGGTAGGTATCAATATCGGAATAACGTGGACAGATACCATGTGCTGTAACTACGCCTTCAAAGGATTCCAGAATCGGACGCACAACGGCGGCATCTGAAGGACCATCATTGTTTACACCTGTAAACGGCTTGACAACAGACCCACCCTGAACCTCATGGTCGTAACGGCGAACCACCGATTCCTTGGAACAGATGTTCAGTGCTCCCAGCAGAGCAGTTAAATCAGCGGTGTAGTCGGCTTTTGCCTCCACAACCGGTTCTGCGTTGATTGGCGGCACCCATTTGGCCGGCAGCTGCATGGGGGGCAGACCTTCATGCATGAATTCCATGGGCAGCCAGGCCACAGTGGTATCGCCATACATCATGTGGAATACGCCCGAGTCATTGAATTCACCCAGTACGGTTGCCTCTACACCGAAGCGTTTGGCCATATCCAGGAATTCATCAATACATTCCGGCTGAACAGCCAGGGACATGCGTTCCTGGGCTTCGGAGATCAGGATTTCCCATGGATTGAGTCCCGGGTATTTCAGTGGCGCTTTGGATAGATCCATTCTACAGCCGCCGCATTCTCCTGCCATCTCACCGATTGATGACGACAGACCGCCGGCACCGTTGTCGGTAATGAAACGATAAAGCCCCTTGTCACGGGCACGGATCAGGAAGTCGAACATCCTCTTCTGGGTGATCGGGTCACCAATCTGTACAGCAGTAACAGGAGAGTTTTCATTCAGCTCTTCGGAAGAGAAGGTGGCACCATGGATGCCGTCCTTACCGATACGGCCACCGGTCATGACAATCAGGTCGCCAGGTACAATGGATTTTTCGTGAGTCGGAGCACCTAGCAGGTTTGCCGGCATCAGGCCTGCCGTTCCGCAGAAGACCAGCGGCTTACCAGCAAAACGCTCGTCAAAGACCAGTGAGCCATTAACGGTCGGGATGCCGCTCTTGTTGCCGCCATGTTCAACGCCTTCAACAACACCTTCATAAATGCGACGCGGGTGAAGGAGACGAGCAGGAAGCGGTTTTTCATAGAACGGATCGGCAAAACAGAAAACGTCCGTATTGAAGATCAGCTTGGAGCCACGACCTGTACCGAACGGATCACGGTTGACACCGACGATGCCGGTCAGCGCCCCGCCGTATGGGTCCAGAGCGGATGGGGAGTTGTGGGTTTCAACCTTGAAAACCAGCGAATGACTTTCGTTGAACTTAATAACACCGGCGTTGTCCTTGAAAACCGAAAGACAGATGTCCTTATCTCCCATTTTTTCACGAACTTCTTTTGTAGTGCGCTGAATGAAAGACTTGAACAGGGATTTGATCTCCTGCTTGTTGCCATTTTCATCTTCATACTGCACCGTGCCGGCAAAAATCTTATGCTTACAATGCTCGGACCATGTCTGGGCCAGACACTCCAGTTCTACGTCAGTCGGTTTGGCTTCCAATCCCACCTTGCGGCGTTCTTCCAGCGCCTTTGGATCACGGTAATGAGCCTGAATGATCTGCATTTCATCAAGCGTCAGGGCCAGAACACCTTCCTTGCTAATCCGCATCAACTCTTCATCGGAAACTTCAAGGTCAATCAAGGTCACTTCCGCCTTGCTCTCGCCGGTTACTTTAGGAACAAACAGTGGAAAGCCGCGTTTGGCCATAAATTCAGCTGCTGAAAGAACGGTATAGCGCTGAATCAGAGTATTGCAGAGCAACCCGGTGGCAATCCGCTCAACACCTGCCAGGGAAAGCTTTCCCTTCAACAGGTACTGAACCGAGGTATAGACCCCTTCTCCTGCTGAGAACTTGCGACCGGTCAGGTATTCAACCGCTTCGCGGGCGGTACGCCCAACATTATCAGTCACTCCGGGACGGAACCCGACTTCAACCGCATAATCAAATGAACTGGCTAACGGTCTGTCAATACTCCAGTTCTGAATAACCGGATCACTGAAAGGGCCTTCAGCAACAGCCTGCAGTTCAGCACCGGAGAGCGGGGAATCAACTGTATAGACATCAATAGTACTGACTTCTTCAACTTGCAGATGCAGGAAGTGTTCTATCTCCCGCTTGATTCGCTCGCCGCGAGCATCGCGAACTCCGCTTTTCAGTGCAACTTCTATTCTGTTTGGCATAATTGTTCCTTTTCCATAATCACCGTCCTGATCGGGTACGGTATTTCAATATTATTTTCACGGAAGCAGCGTAATATCGAGCAGTTCAACTGGTCTGTGACCAGCCCTAGTCTCCCCGGATCACTTACCCAGAAGAGAAACAGTATATTTAGCGCACTATCGCCAAATGAGGTAAAAAGGACCAGTGGTTCAGGAGTATCAACGATCTCCGCATTTGAATCGGCCAATCCCAGCAGTAGAGTCTTAACAAGGTCAATATCACTGCCATAGCTGACACCGACTGTAATTCGCCCCTGGATAACTGATGTTGGACGTACCAGATTGATAACAGTGGAATTACAAAGGTCCGAGTTGGGAATGATCATGACTGTTGTATCAAGACCCTGGATTTTGGTAGACCTCAATCCGATATCAACAACATCACCGATCTGGCCATTGGCCAGCTTGATCCGGTCGCCAATATCAAAAGGTCGGTCCAACATCAGTGTAAAGCCTGAGATCATATGGGCCAGAGTATCTTTAGCCGCCATACCTATTGCCAGAGACCCTATCCCAAGGGCGGTTACAAGCGAAAAGATATCGTAGTTAAAGTGTTTAAGGACAATGATCAACCCGGCCCCCATCAGGAAAAGCATAGTAATTTTTTCTACCATGGGCAGCATATGGCGCGAAAGATTGGCATCACCAACGTCTCCACGCCCGTCAACATACCATTTCAACAGCTCACCGAAGGAACGATAAACCAGGTTGAAAAGTATGACGACCAGGGTGATGTAAAGCAGACCGGATAGTATGGAAACAAACTTTTCCGGCAGCGGCAGGGAGCGGATAGCCAGGTAGAGACCGAACACATTCAGCATCAGTGAAATGTTCGGAATGGCCAGTTTTAGAATACGATCATTCAGTTCCGTCTTTGTAAATCTGGCCAGGACGCGCCCCCACCTGTTGAGGACAATCCTTGCCAGCTCTGACAGCAGCCAGAACAGGGCAATAATCAGCAGCGCATCCAGCAGGTGCTTGGCCCAGAACTGCAGGAAAGCATCGGAGATACGCGGCTCAAACATGGCCTGAAGTAGAGCAAACAACTTACTCACCGAAGACTCGCTTGAAGATGGTATTTACGTGTTTCAGGTGATAATTTAGGTCAAAAGACTCACGAATTTTTTCCTCACCCAGGGCAGCAACAACTTCCTGATCTGCCAGCAACTCGGTCTGGAAATCCTTGGCTTCTTCCCATACCTTCATGGCATTTTTCTGAACCAGACGGTAGGCATCCTCACGGGAAACACCGGCCTGAGTTAAATCCAGCAGTATTTTCTGGGAAAAAACCAGACCTTTCATCTGGTTGAGGTTCCTCATCATATTTTCGGGATAGACGACCAGATTATTGATCAGGCCACTAAGACGACGCAGAGAGAAATCCAGAGCTACCGTCGCATCCGGGGCAATATAGCGTTCAACAGATGAATGGGAAATATCACGTTCATGCCAGAGAGCCACGTTTTCAAGAGCCGGAATACAGAAGGCGCGCACATAACGGGCCTGGCCGGTCAGGTTTTCGGAGAGAATCGGATTACGTTTGTGCGGCATGGCAGATGAACCTTTCTGCCCTTTGGTAAACTGTTCTTCCGCTTCCAGTACTTCGGTACGCTGCAGATGTCGGACTTCAATGGCTATACGCTCCATGGAAGAAGCAATAATGGACAGAACACAGAAATATTCGGCGTGACGGTCGCGCGGAATGACCTGGCTTGAAACCGGTTCAGGTTTTAGTCCCATCTTGGCACAAACATACTCTTCAACGAACGGGTCGATATTGGCAAATGTGCCAACTGCGCCGGAAATGGCGCCGGTGGCGATGTTTTCACGGGCAGCCAGCAGTCGGGTGCGGTTGCGATCCATTTCTGCATAAAAGGAGGCCAGCTTGAGGCCAAAGGTGACCGGCTCGGCATGAATACCATGAGAGCGCCCCATGCAGACCGTATCCTTATGCTCGTAAGCACGTTTCTTCAAGGATGCCAGCAGCATGTCCAGATCAACCAGCAACTGATCGGCAGCCTGTACCATCTGTACGGACAGACAGGTATCCAGCACGTCGGACGAAGTCATCCCCTGATGGATAAAACGAGCCTCAGGTCCCACATATTCGGATACTGAGGTCAGGAAAGCGATTACGTCATGCTTTACTTCAGCTTCAATTGCATCAATGCGGGCAATATCAAAGTTACCCTTGGCACGGATCACCGGAATAGCTTCTTTAGGAATAACACCCAGCTCAGCCTGTGCTTCGCAAGCCAGTGTTTCAATTTCAAGCCAGATGCGGAAACGGTTTTCCGGTTCCCAGATCTGGGCCATTTCAGGACGTGTATAACGAGGGATCATAGTCTTTGCTCCTATAAATAATTACTGAGTGGTCTTTAAAATTAAATTTCGATCAAGCAACTGGCTTTGAACTGATCACCGATCACTATGATCGGCGAGCAGACATTCTGGTCACGCAGAAAAGATTGGGTATTGGCGACCACATGGTCCGGGTGGTTGTTTACCTCGGAGAGGTGGGCCATTACAAGCACTTCCAGCCCTTCATGGGCCAGATCATGCAGCAATTCCAGCGATTCCGCATTGGAAAGATGCCCATGACGCGATTTGATGCGCTGCTTCAATTCCCATGGATAGGGACCGTTCATCAGCATATCCATATCGTGGTTGGATTCCAGATTCAGAAAACGGCAACCGCACAGTTTATCCGCCACCAACCTGGTAACAATACCCAGATCTGTGACAGAGCCACAGCGCCCCTCATCCGACTCAACTACAAAACCGACCGGGTCGCAGGAATCATGGGTAATCGGAAACGGATCAACCTGAACATCACGAAAAGAGAACGCCACACCGGACTCAAACTCGATCAAGCTGGCTTTTTTCAGGTATTTCTCGGCCTTTTGGCAGACCATGTGACTGGCAACAACCGGTACACCGAATTTCCTTGCAAAGGAGCCGGCGCTACGAATGTGATCAATATGTTCATGTGTCAGCAGAACGGCATTAACACCAGTCGGATCAATCCCGCACAACTCCATACGGAGCAGTGTTTCACGTAACGACATGCCAACATCTATCAGCAGACGGGTATTGCCACACTCCAGATAGAGGCAATTACCTTTACTGCCGCTTGCCAGCGAACAGATTTTCACACAGACTCCAGGATTCCAGGACTGAACGGACTTCAGCCTCTATGATAATAAATAAAGCAGGATTACAGCAGGTTATATAAAGGCGTTAAGACGCCTAAGCGGAAAAAGAGTAAGCTATATTTATACTAGAAGAACCGTATTCTTTCAAGGTTAAACATGGCAACAAAAGGTTGAAGTTAAGGTTGAGGTTAAGTTTTTACTCAGCCTTGTCCTGTGAGCGAAGCGAACGTAAACCTCAACCTGCTTCACCCTCGTGGATGAATCTGCTGATGCAACCTCTTTAGTCTTTCACGCGTGACATGCGTATAAATCTGCGTTGACGAGAGATCTGCGTGCCCCAGCATGATCTGTACACTACGCAGGTCAGCTCCGTTCTCAAGCAGATGGGTGGCAAAGGAGTGACGCAATGTGTGGGGAGAGATATTTTTGCGGATGCCGGCCATCAGAGATCTTTTTTTAATAATATTCCAGAAAGCCTGGCGGCTCATGGAATCGCCCAATCTGGAAAGAAAAAGATGAATGTTTCGCCCGGTGGCATCCTGCCTGTGACGCACTTCCGCCAGATATTCAGTCACTTTCCGGCAGGCCGATTCGCCAATCGGCACAAGACGCTCCTTATTTCCCTTTCCCAAAGTCATCAAATAGCCACTGTCCAGATTCACTTCACGCAGTTTGAGATTAACCAGTTCGGAGACACGCAAGCCGGTGGCATAGAGCAATTCCAGCATGGCCAGGTCACGAACATTTTCGCCGGAAGACCCGGCACAGGCGGCAAACAGTTGATCAACTTCCGGGCTGGTCAAGAATTCAGGCAGCTTATGCAATGTTCGCGGTGCTTCAATAATTGAAGCGGGATTTGATTCAGTATAGTTTTCAACCATCAGAAACTTGTGAAACATTCTGATCGATGAAAGACAACGAGCTCGACTGCGCGGAGCAATACCTTCATTTTTCAACCACCCCAGAAACAGGGCCACATCCGAGGACTTAACATCTCCTGGAGCCCGGCACCCCTGTTTTTCCAGGAAATCCAGATAACGGGCAAGATCGCGACTATAGGCCTCCTGCGTATTATTGGAAAGCCCTCTTTCTACGGACAGATAACTAATAAAAAGATCCAGGAAGTCATTCATGACATCATGCGCTTTCCAGCTTCCAGCGCAGGTACATTTCTTCAACCTTATCTCTTGCCCAGGGAGTTCTTCGCAAAAACTTCAAACTGGAATCAATACTGGGGTCATGGGTAAAGCACCGGATCTCAACGACCCTGCCCATCTCAGCCCAGCCGAAATGCTGAACCAGCTCAGCCAGTATCATTTTCAACGTTACGCCATGCAGCAGATCACTGTTTTTTTGATCTGTCATAAAAATATTCCTTTAGATACAAACAGTTTAATTTCAATGCGAAAATTCTGTATGGCATGACGAGTATAACAATGGAATCCGGGCAACAACAGACGGTCGTTCAAGCACAGAAAACTGAAAACTACTATTTCCCGGTCCTTCTATCTCTATCGTACAAGCTTTGCCGGTAATATTAGCCAACGCTAAAAACGCCGCTGTTTCGGCAAAATCCTCCGCCCAGTTCTGACTGGCATAAAGAATATTAAAGGGAGTCTTCTCCAACTTTCTGTAAAGTTCGGGAAGGGTACTACGGGAAAGTTTTTTGCTACTGTCATTTCCATAAAAATGCATCTTTTCCCGTAAATGAAAGTCAAAAATCGGTAACGGGTGGTCATAACTTTGCCAACTGGCGGCAACAAAAGGAATCTGTAAAACTTCCCTTCCACTAACAGCTAACTCTTTCTCTACAAAAGGGGTGCACCCGGCTACATAATCAAGTTGATGTGCACTTTCATGCAGCAACAGGTAAAGCAGAGCACTACGCTCGTTTTCTCCGCAATCCACTTTCAGGTTGATATTCTTTTGGTCAGCAAGAAAAGCACTTAACTCCTTTTCCATAATCCAATCGGAAATTGTCTTATGAAGCAAGTCCGGATTGAGAACCAGCAAAGTATACAGGGTTCCATCCCTGTCCCAGACAAAATCAGAATATCCTCCACTGGAAAGGTTTTTGACAAAATATATCCCGACCAGACGCTTGTCCATGGCGGTTCGATGAACTTCAGGCAAATCATTGAGTGCAGCGCCAAGTTGCAGCTTTTCTGCCTGAGTAAGTTCATAAGGGAGATAATCCTGGCGATTATCAAGCTGTTTCAGGGCCTCCAGCAAAACCGGCGGCACTTCTGCAAGACGGTCAGTCAACACAGTGGACGGATTAAAGCTATAATTTTCCATCTGTTTAAAAGCAGGAAGAGTATTTGCTGTTGAACAGGCAGACAAACATTGAACAGACAACATCAGCAGACATAAACAAAATCTGTACACCATTCTCTTCACCCGCTGAACATCCAAGAGGTTGCTTAATATAAGACCAAATCTAATTTTCATCTTCTTTGTGGATGGCAAGAACCTCTCTTATTTTAGAAAGCATTACAAAAGGTGAAACTGGTTTTGTAATCAGGCTAATTCCATCTTCGATAATACCTTTTTGATGAATTATGTCAGCAGTATAACCGCTGGAAAAAATAACCGGAACGATACCACCTGCCCTAATTATTTCGTCATAGGCGTCCTTACCATTCTTTTTAGGCATAATCAGGTCGAAAATCAGGAGCTGAATACTACTCATATTTTCCACATACTTGGCAACAGCATCTTCCCCGTCTGTTGCAACGATGACTTTATAGCCATACTCTTCCAACACACCTTTAAAAAACTGCCTGACCGCAGAGTCATCCTCAGCAATTAGAATAGTCTCAGTGCCGCCTATCACAGGCAACACAGGTTTAACCTCTGCACATTCTGCCTGCTCGTCAAGTAATTTGAGGTAAACCCTGAAAATGGTTCCACAGCCCGGTTCGCTATATACTTTGATATCGCCATTATGCTGTTTGATAATTCCATAAACCATGGACAATCCAAGTCCGGTTCCCTTACCGGTTTCTTTGGTTGTAAAAAACGGTTCAAAAATCCTTTGTCTGGTCGCCTCATCCATCCCCAGTCCACTATCTGAAACCGAAAGTGCGGCATAGGCACCAGGTTTCATATAACCATGCCCACCGTCAATATCTACCAACTCCGTTGTTATTGTCAGCATGCCGCCATTAGCCATGGAATCACGAGCATT
>JBGSQR010000228.1:0-9997 GCA_041737975.1 Geobacterales bacterium
GATAAGCATGTAGCTGACAAGGGACGGTTGAAAAAAAGACTTAACCAGTTTGTAGAGAATAAAACCGATTGTTCCGGTGGGCAGGAAAGCAAAACAGAGTTTTTTAAGTAGCTCAGTATTTGTTGCGAGCTGCTTTCGATATAAATAAACAACCGCCAGAATTGCACCGGACTGGATGATGACCTCAAAAACCTTGTGGGTGTCGGTCTGGTTAAGCTTCAGCAGGGCCGAAGCCAGTATCAGGTGACCTGTGGAAGAAATGGGCAGAAATTCACTCAAGCCCTCTACCATACCCAGTATTACTGCATCAAAAATCGTCACTCTTCCCCCGTAAAAACATCTTTGCCAGCATTAATCTGATGATATATGAAACTGTTAATTTAAAGACAGGCACTGTTGTAAATTGAAATCCAAATTGACGCAACTGAATTTAGGCAAGAACAGCACATTTTACATGGCTGTTACCTGTAGTTTTCGATAATACCCATTGCTTCAGCCAGTGGGTTCAAGGCTCCTTCTACCCAATTAATCGGAATTCCATGTTTTTCCATTCTGCGGAACCAGTTGCCCTGACGCTTGGCAAAATCGTGGATGGCACTGTTGAGTTTCTGGAACAGATCATTACGGTTCAATTCTCCACGCAGGTGTGCCCCTACAAAGCGGTATTCAAGACCGTAATAATCCAGCCGACTCCAGGGGATTCCTGTATCGTGGAGTTGCTGGACCTCTTCAATCATGCCATGGTCCAGCCTCTCTTGCAGGCGTTCTGTTATGCGCTGCCGCAGCAGGCTTCGCTCCCATTGGATGCCGATTACAAGTGGCCTGATGTCCGGTAGAGGTTCAGCCTTGTCCGGATGGGCTTTCTGGTAAAGTTCGATCTCAATGGCGCGGATAGTGCGCTGGCGATCCAGCAGGTCGGTGTTGTTATGCAGATCAGGTCTCAGTGCGCGGAGTTTTTCAGCCAGTTCGCTGTCATCAAATGATGTCACCAGGCAGCGCAGTTCCTGATTCTCCGGCACTTCAATCATACGGTATCCACGCAGCACGGCATCCAGATACATGCCGGTGCCGCCGCAGAGGATCGGCAGTCTGCCACGGTTGCGGATATCCGCAAAGGCTTCCAGAAACAGACGTTGAAAGGCAAATACGCTAAATTCCCCGCCTGCCTCCATGATGTTGATCAGGTGGTGCGGCACGTCACCATATTCATGCAGGTCCTTGCCGGTGCCGATATCCATGTTGCAAAAGATCTGGCGTGAATCAGCTGAAATTATCTCACCATCATACCTGTTTGCCAGTGCAACAGCCAGGCGCGTCTTGCCCGAGGCGGTCGGTCCGAGAATGGTCAGGAGGTTGTAGTTTTCTTTATTCAATACCTGTCTCCTGAGTGTGTAATGCGGAGTATATATTTTCTGATACTGTCCGACTGATTCCTTCCACAGCCATGATCTCCTCCAGGCGGGCCTCCTTCAGTCCCTGCAAGCTTCCAAAGTGCTTCAACAGAGCTACCCGCCGCTTGGTCCCAATACCCTGGACCTGGTCTATGGCGGATGCGACACCTTCTTTGCTCCTCAGTTTGCGATGGTATTCTATGGCAAAGCGGTGCGCTTCGTTTCTGATTGCGGCCAACAGAAGCAGTTGAGGAGAGTTCTGTCGTAGTACTACCGGATTTCGGCGTCCAGGCAGGAAAACTCGTTCATTACTTTTGCGGATGGTATCTGAGGCGGCGTCAGGCGCAACACGGCTTTTTGCAAGCGAAACCAGGTCGAAGAGCCCCTCCATTCCCAGCCCACGAATTATTTCCAGTGCTGCATTCAGCTGTCCGATACCGCCATCTACCACAACCAGGTCAGGCATGCCATAACTCTCCCGATTGTCCTCTCTGAAACGGCGTGAAAAAACCTCGGAGAGCATGGCAAAATCATCCTGCCCGGAAACCTGGCGGATGCGGTAGTGACGATAAAGTGTCTTGTTAGTCTTTCCATCTGTAAAAACAACGCCGCTGCCGACGGAAAAACGGCCCTGGATGGTGGAAATGTCATAGCACTCTATGCGTTTTGGTAAACGTTGCAGGTGGAGCCGTTTCTGAAGTTCCAACAGGGTGGCATCAAGCGAAGCCCTTTTCTCGTCGCGTTCGTGGATGGCCGCTGCAGCATTTTTACTGGCCAGTTCGACCATCTCCCGTTTTAGTCCGCGTACGGGCCGCAGCAGGGAAACTTTTTTCCCCTTCAGGTCACTGAGTAATTCAGCCAGGGCGTTGGAATAGTAAATTTCCAGCGGCAGGTGAATTTCTTCGGGAATGAATGCATCCTCACTGTAATAGCTGCTAACAAATTCGGAGATCGCCTGGCTGTCTTCCAGTTCCCATTTGAGCTCAAACAGTCTACTGCCGGTCAAGACGCCGCCACGGATGAAAAGCAGCGCAATCTCAAGCCGATTCTCCTCGCGATGGAAGCCGATCACGTCACTATCTCCCCCGTTGGTAATCATTTTCTGTTTTTCAACGGTCAGTTGAATGGAGTGGAGCAGGTTGCGCCAACGGGCTGCCTCTTCAAATTGCAGATCAGCAGAGGATGCCAGCATGCGTCGTTTGAACTCTGCGACCAGCTGATGGTTTTTTCCCTCCAGAAACAGCATGGCACCGTCCACCATGCTGGCATAATCTTCAGGAGTAATCATTGCCTTGCAGGGAGCGCTGCATTGGCCGATCTGGTGATACAGGCAGGGCCGGTTGCGAGACATGCAGCGGGCCAGTGGATAGTGTCGGAGTGGGAATATGCGTTGCAATTGTCTCAAAACATCCTTGGCCGCAGCTGCCGATGAATAGGGGCCGAAATAGCGGGCGCCATCGCGGGATATTTTGCGAATAATGGTAAAACGCGGGAACGGCTCCCTGGTGTCGATACGCAGGGAAAAATAGGTTTTGTCATCTTTCAGGTTAAGGTTATAGCGGGGGCGATGCTGCTTGATGAGTGTGTTTTCCAGCAGCAGTGCTTCTTTTTCCGTGTCGGTCAGCATGACATCAATGTCAGCGACCTTGGCGATCAGAAACTTGATCTGGTAGCGGGAGTCGCCAGAGGCGGCAAAATACTGGCGTACGCGCTGGCGAAGGCTTCTGGCTTTGCCGATATAGATGATCTCCCCATTGACGTCCCGCATGATATAGACACCCGGGGAGGCGGGGAAGTGGCGTATTTTGTCCTCAATCTTCATGGCCATATTCTAGCCTCATAATTAGAAAGTTAGAAGTTATTTTCTGCGCTTGTCTGGTAGAAAATACTTCATTACCGCACTTATCGTGTTTTTCAGGGCTATGGAATGGAAAGAAGCACTTTTAAATAAATCATTGGGACTGGTTGCTTAATTATCGGGCAATAAGCTTAAAAGAAAGGCATTAAAAGTCTGGCCAAAATTTGAATATGCTTTATTTACAATCGGTTATGCGCGCTAGTGAAGTTGGTCACAAAATTGCTTATACGCAGATGCCCAAAGGCGGGCAAATTTCACAGATACCAACGGGGGTAGTGTGTATGGAGTCCATGTCCAGTATGGCTGGTCTTAAAAGTAGTGCTGATGTTCTTTTTCTGATGTTGGGTGCTGTAATGGTTTTTGCCATGCACGCCGGTTTCGCTTTTCTTGAGGTGGGAACGGTTCGTAAAAAGAACCAGGTCAATGCCTTTGTCAAAATTCTTACCGACTGGTCAGTTTCCACGGTCGTCTATTTTATCATAGGTTTTCCGATTGCTTACGGCATTTCTTTTCTCAAGCCGGCCAAGGACCTGCTGGGAATCACCCAGGGTTACGATCTTGTTCACTATTTCTTTCTGCTATGTTTTGCCGCATGTATTCCGGCTATCATCTCCGGCGGAATCGCTGAAAGAGCCAAGTTCTGGCCACAGGTGATCGCAGGAGCAATTTTTGCCGGTATAACCTACCCTCTTTTTGAATCCCTGATCTGGGGACAAAATGCATCAGTACTTCAAGGTATATTTAAATCTGTCGGTGGTGCCGAATTCCATGACTATGCAGGTTCAGTGGTCGTGCACTCCATCGGTGGCTGGATCGCTCTGCCGGCCGTGATCATTCTTGGCCCGCGCATGGGTAGATATGTGCGGGGCAAATCCCACCCGATTCCAGTCAGTAATATCCCCTTTCTTGCATTAGGTTCATGGGTGTTGGCCATCGGCTGGTTTGGATTCAATGTCATGAGTGCGGCCAATCTTGAGAAAATTTCCGGTCTGGTAGCGGTCAACTCTCTGATGGCCATGGTAGGTGGTGTGCTGGCCGCGCTGGTTGCGGGAAAGAACGACCCCGGTTTCGTTCACAACGGAGCCCTAGCAGGATTAATAGCGGTTTGTGCCGGCAGTGATATCATGCATCCGTTGGCTTCATTTGTTGTTGGTTGTATGGCATCGGTTATTTTTGTGTATGGCTTTCAGTATGAGCAGGAAAAGCTGAAAATAGATGATGTACTTGGAGTCTGGCCGCTTCACGGAGTAATCGGCTCATGGGGCGGCATAGCTGCCGGGATCTTCGGGCAGGAGGCGCTAGGTGGTATTGGTGGGGTTTCATTTGTTTCCCAGTTGTTGGGAAGTGCTGCTGCTATTGTGTTTGCGGTGTTAAGTGGCATTCTTGTTTATGGAGTTTTGTCCAAAACCATTGGTATCCGACTGAGTGATTCGGAAGAATACGCCGGAGCTGATATCTCAGTCCATAATATTGGTGCATATCCGGAGGATCATATTCGTTAATGCAGAGCGCTTGAAGACGTGCAATTTGATTGTTGTCTCAAGCACTTATTGACCTTTTCTTTCGTTGACAAGGGCCGGTAGAGGTGCTATTTAAAAGGCATTTTATTGCACTAATTTATGCTCTCCGTGCCCTTTGTTCAGCGCCGGCCAAGAAGAGGTCAACCAACGTGAAATTATCGAAATTATGCCGCAATACACTGATCCCTTTTTTGTCTGCACTGGCACTAATTTCATCTCTCCTGGTTCAGCCGGGAATTTGCCAGGATGCTGAAGATTCCCAGGTGTTTATCTCCGGTTTCAACGCCTACCAGCAGAAAGATTACGCTACCACAATCAAAAAAATGAACGAGGTGCTGAAGAAGTACCCTGATACTCCCCTTCGTGACATGACACTGTTCTGGTTGGCCCGGGCTTATTACAAGAGCGGCAATCAACAGGATGCCGCTCGCTATATGTCCCAGTTTACCAAAGAGTTTCCGGATAACCCATTAAAAGGAACTGTTGAAGAAGAGCTGCTTGCACTGGCTGCTCAGCAGGAAAAGAGCGAAAAGAGTTCTGCTGCTGCGTCAACAAAGCAGGCTGAAAAGCAGGCCGAGGCACAAAAGGCAGTCGTCGTTAAAAAACAGCTTGCTAAAGAGCAGGCTGAAAATCAGCGTCAGGCAGCCCTGCAGAAAGAACAGCAGCGGCTTGCGACTATCAAGGCAGAGGAAGAACGCGCCGCCAGTGCAAAGGCTGCAGAGTTGAAGCTTGCAGCTGAGCAGGCTGAGTTGCAGCGGTTGGCTGCAATCAAGGCAGAGGAAGAGCGTGTCAATACTGTAAAGCTTGAGCAGGTCAGGCTGCAGGCGCAAAAAGTTGAACAGGAGCGCGCTGCTGTGGTCGCTGCTGAAGCCGCCAAACAGGCAGATTTGCAAAAGGAACAGATGCGGTTGGCTGCTGCCAAAGCTGAACAGGAAAGGGGTGCCGCTGAACAGGTTGCTCAGCAGAAGTTAGCTGAAGAGCAGAAAAAACTGGCTGCAATTAAGGCAGAGGAAGAACGTGTCAATGCAGAAAAAGCAGAGCTTGTCAGACTGCATGCGCAAAAGGCCGAAAAGGAGCGCGCTGCTGTAGTCGCAGCTGAGGCAGCCAAGCAGGTTGAGTTGCAAAAAGAACAGATGCGACTGGCTGCAGTCAAGGCTGAAGATGAACGCCTTGCTCAGGAAGCTGCCAATATGCAGCGTCAGGCAGAGCTTGATGCTGAACTTGCCCGTCTTGCTGCTGCTAAGGCCTCAGAAGAAAAGGTATTGGCTGAAAAGGCGGAGCAGACGCGTGTTGCTGCTATTGCTGCAGAGGCTGAAAAACGTGCCGCATTGCAGAGGGAACAGGAACGACTTGCTGCCGCCAAGCTGGCGGAAGAAAAAGCTGCCAGTGAAAAAGCAGCGCAACTCAAGCTGGAAGCCGAGAAGGCAGAACAGCAGAGAGCGGTTGCCCTTAAGGCAGAGCAGGAGCGAGTCAGGGTTGCCAAGGCCGAGAATGATCGTTTGGCGGCGGAAAAGGCCCTTGCCCTTCAGCGTCAGAACGAAGAGCGCATCCGGGCTGAAAAAATCGCGCTGAAAGACCAGGCGATTGCTCAATACAAGAGCGTCATCGAAAAATATCCCAATACCAGGGCGGCATCTGCTGCTGCTGTTAAATTAAAAGAGCTTGGTGTCGCAGTGCCTGCTGCAATGGTTGCAGCGACTGTTGAACAGCCGGAAAACGCCCAGGTGCTGAAAGTTGAAGTTGCACAGTTTGGCAGTTTTGATTTCAATCTGATTGCCGCTCCCAAAACCTATGATGTTGCCCATCGTATTACACTCCCTTTCGAAGTAACCAATCGAGGAAACGGGAATGATTCGTTCTATCTGGAGTCAGGTTTTCCTGCTGAATACGGCTCAGGATTTGCTGAGCAAGGCGCTTCTGATAAAGCAATTAACCAGACACCATCACTTGCACCGGGAGAAACTTTTAAAGGTCTGGTGACATTATCAATTCCGGCTGGAGCCATTGACGGACTGAGGATTACGCACCCTGTAAAAGTAGCTTCACGTTTTATGGGTGAGGCAACACAGTCACGTGAGATCAGTCTGATAGCAGCTTCTCCGCTGATTCGCTCCGTAATTAAATCTGACAAAACCGAGCTGTTACCCGGTGAAAAGATATCTTACCGCATTGCAGTGCTGAATGTCGGTTCGACAACCGCTAGAAATGTATCAATCCGTTTAAACTTCCCGCCTCAGCTGGAGCCTTTAGATTATGCCGCTGCCGGATTCAAACAGGAGATGAAGGCTGCTCTTGTCATGGATGGCCAGGAGATCAAATCAGGAGAAAACAGGGAGTTTACGGTAGCATTCCAGCTAAAGGATGATTCTCTAGCAGGACAGGAGCTGATTGCCCGGGCTGAACTGATTAATAATCCGTTAAATACAACTGCCACCTTTGTTTCGAACGTAGCCAGGGTCAAGCCGATGCATGGTATCAAGATCGGTGCAGGGCCTGGTCGCCTTGTTGTTATTCCTGGCCAGACGATTACAGTGCCGATAGTTGTAACCAATACCGGTAACATACGAGACAAGTTTAATATTTCCACCAGTTTTAAAGGGGCAGCTGAAGCAACAATATTCCTTGATATGAATCGTGACGGCATCAGGCAACCGACAGAGGCGGTCATTTCTTCAATCGGTCCTCTGGAGCCTAAAGAAGAAGTGGGTGTTGCAATTGAAATCAAAACAACACGTAACTCAGCTGATGGTTCTGAAGGCGGTGTGCAGATTGTTCTGGTTTCAGAAGCAAATCCGGCTCAGACCGTGTCAGCCTCAGCCAGTATTGTTTATTCCAGGCCGGTTTTGCAGATGTCTGTTGTCGGTCGCGACAGTAGGCTTAAACCGGGTGAGATTGCCACTTTTGAGCTGAATGTGGTTAACCGTGGCTCAAACCTGGCACGGACAGTTGAGTTGCAGAGTAACTGGCCTGCACAGCTGGAACTGATTGCTTCGGAACCTGCCAATAGTGTTGGTAATGCCAGTGGTTTTAAATGGAAATTTAAGGAGCTTGGGGCAGGTGAGAAGAAAACAATCCGGGTTTCTTTCAGGGTTAAGGCCGGAATTGGAGTTGGAACCAGTATGCAGGTAAAGAATATAATGACCTATGAAGATCAACTTGGGAACAGGTACTGAAATGACTCAGCGTGCTTGCGGAATGGCAGTAGTACTGGCTTTACTTTCGATTGCTTCAACTGCAATGAGCCAGCAGTATTATCTTTATTCGCCAAAAGAAGCTTCCGCCGAAGCCAGGGCAAATAAAGCGGACGGAGATATTCTGGTTAGTGAGATAGTTATTAAAAAGGGTGATACACTTTCCGGCCTTTCGCGTAAATTCAGCGGCAAAGGATCATATTATCCACAGATCCTACTTTTTAATAACATTAAAAATCCCAATCTGATCTTTACCGGTGATTCGCTCCGGGTTCCGGTAACAAAAGATGCGCCTGGAGTAATTGAATCAAAATCCAGAGCAAAATTGATGGTTAAAGCATCAACACAAAAAAGTAAGAAGGAAGCTGCGATCAAACCACCTGCTTCCGTCATTGACAGCAGCACTTTGGTCAAGCCGGTCAAGGTGGATAAACCAGTTTTTGTAGATCGAAAAAATGGTGAGCAGCAGCTTTTTGACCAGGCTTTTGGTGCTTATAGTTCCGGTAATTGTGCTTCCGCTATTGCCATGTTTGATAAATTACTGACAGCAAATCCGGATACTTTATTTGCTGCAGATGCCACTCTTTATAAAGCAGACTGTCTTCTTAAAATGTCCAGGCAGTGATTTTTGCCAGATAGACGTAAAAAGGGGGTCTGCGTCAGTAACGCAGACCCCCTTTTTGTTTATTAGAATTATGTTGGGTCAGGAAGTCTATTTCCAGGTGACGACAAAAGCCCTTAGTTTAGAACTTTCTGTGTCTACATATTGAACCATGGTCAAGTCCTCAGTCAGTCGTCCCCGCCTGATTTCATAGCCGTCTTTCTTCTCTGTTAATTCAAGTGTGAACTTTGGTGCTTTGACAATTTGCTTGAGAATATCAAACATGAACTGATTGGACATACCTTTACCTTCACGGTCAATGACCTGAATGGCTTTGATGCCACTGTCTTCACGAAAAACCTTGAAGTCTTTTTTGCTGCCCTTGTATAGTTCCCAGCCTGGATTTGTTTTACCGAAACTGCGATCAAGTTTTCCTGCGGGTACGAAGTCCGGCAGCTTAGTTAAGCGATTGGGTGCAGCTTCTTTGATTGGGTCAGGAACTGCAACCGGTTGTGCGTTGATTTTTTCAGCTGGTGCAACAACCGTAGCCGGAGTTTCTTTGATTGGTGCTGCAGCAGGCAAAGCGGGTGCAATGTTGACCGTTTTTGGTTGTGAAATGTATTGCTGGAATATTGTTACAGCAACAACTATCGCAAGAACCGGTAAGGCCCATAACAGCAATGTCACCCACCGTGGGCGTGTCTGAACGGATTCGATGTCTGTAGCATCATCCTGGAGTTCTGACCAGTGACCAGATTTATGTTCTGGTTCGTTTGAAGGCATACTGCTGACTGCACTGTCAAAAGAGCTTGTAAATTCTGAATATACTGAAAGTGGGCTTCGTCTGGAGTAAATAATACCTTGCTCTTCAAGAGATGTGTCTGACGTTGCATTCTCTGCAGGCGGTATTTTTCGGATTTGCATTTCAGAGGCAGCTTGTTCTGTCTGGCCAGAGTCTTTAATCTCTTGAATAATTGGAGTTGTTTTGAAAACGTTCTGCGGTTCATCAGCGGGTTGAGCCACGTTTGTATGATCAATTTTAGTGTGATGCGGTTCGTTTTCCAGTATTCCCTTGATTGCCTCAAAGAGCTGATTGTCGTCAAGAGCGGTGTCTATGTGCCCCTGGTACAGCTTGAGTACCTCTTCGTTAGTCTGCTCTTTAGTGCTTAGTAATATGAATCGGCTACGTTTTTTGCCGAGCTGTTTTTTTAAGTGCATTAGGAGAATTTCGGGAGAAAAGCCCGAAAGATGGGTTTGAACAAAAATAAAGGCCGGCTTTTCAGTAATTATTTCCTGTGCCCCATTTTCCAGGCTGGTAGATACCCGCAAGCGCATATCCGGTTCTTCAGCCATTCTGGAAAAGACTTTTCTCAAGCGCGGGATATCGGTTATTAAAAGCAGTTCAGTCAAAATAGTTCTCCTGATTAATGCTGATT
>JBGSQR010000263.1:0-3877 GCA_041737975.1 Geobacterales bacterium
CTAATTTAGTCAGTCTCCTTCTCGCTAGAGCTATCAATGAATATGGATACATTTGTACAAGTTTTAGTAACAAAATAAGATTATTTGTTTCGATACTTGCTGAATCATTTTGAAAACAGCAACTTGAGAAGATACATTGAAACAATAAGCCTCCATACTGCAACCCATATGCAACCCAAACAAAAAAGGGCTTACAGATTTGACCTGTAAGCCCTTGATATTATTGGCGTCCCCGAGACGATTCGAACGTCCGACCCCTTCCTTAGGAGGGAAGTGCTCTATCCTACTGAGCTACGGAGACAATTGAAAACGATGGATAGATATAGCAGAGATACCGCTATGGTTCAACCCATTTCCTTAACCCTGATAAACAGGATAAGTGCGTTAACGAAGTTATTTTCTGCTAGATAAACGCAGAAAACAACTTCTAACTTACTAAAAGTGCAGTAATGAATAGACCTTATCAGCCGGCAGCCTTTTACGGCCATCCAGAAAATCGAGCTCGGCCATGAAGCAGCACTCAACGATTTCCCCACCCATGCTCTGTATCATATCCACTACCGCTGACATGGTTCCGCCGGTTGCCAGCAGATCATCGGCAATCAGGATTTTTTCTCCCGGCTTGATGGCGTCTTTATGGATTTCCAGCGTGTCGGTGCCGTACTCCAGGTCATAGGTTTTGCTGAAGGTTTCAGACGGCAGCTTACCCGGTTTTCTTACCAGAACAACACCGGCACCCAGCTTGTAAGCCAGGGCAGAGCCAATAATAAAGCCACGTGCTTCAACACCAACAACTTTGTCGATACGCTGGCCGATATAACGGTGCGAGATCAGATCCACCATGCGCTGATAGGACTTTGCATCCTGTAACAGTGTGGTTATATCCTTAAAGATGATCCCTTTTTTGGGAAAATCATGTATATCGCGAATAATATTCTTCAAATCTTCCATTTTTAATTGCCTCCTGTGATAAAAAACAAAAACTGAATTTACATTTTCATGCTGCTGCGTATTTTTTCCAATGACTTTGATTCAATCTGACGGATACGTTCGCGAGTCACACCGAAAATCTGGCCGATTGTATCAAGTGTCTGCGGTTCTTTGTCATCCAGACCGAAACGCATGGCAAGGATCTTCCTCTCGTTATCGGTCAACAGTTCAAGACGTTCAGAGATCTGTTCATAGCGATCAATATTGTCCAGCAGGTCCGAAGTTGACACCATAGAAGTATCTTCAATTGTATCCATCAGTGAATAATCGTTGCCCTCGCCCAAAGGTGATTCAATAGAACAGGTACGTCGCAGGATGGTCATCAGCCTGGATACGTATGCAGGTTTGACATTCATGGATTCGGCAACTTCCTGTGCGCTCGGCTCGCGATTCAGTTCCTGTGAGAGTTTACGGTTAACCCTGAACATACGACTGATATCATCGGAGACATGTACCGGCAGACGGATTGTACGGGACTGATTGACCAGGGCACGCTCAATGGCCTGCCTGATCCACCAGGTGGCATAAGTTGAAAAGCGGCACTCTTTGGCCAGACTGAAACGTTCAACCGCCTTGATCAGCCCCAGGTTGCCTTCTTCAATCAAATCAAGGAATGGCAGGCCACGGTTTATGTAACGCTTGGCAATCTTGACCACCAGCCGCAGGTTAGATTCGATCATCTTGTTACGGGCGGCCTTATCCCCTTTTTCGATCAGGAGGGCGACCTCTTTTTCCGATTCTGCAGTCAACAGGGGGGTGCGCTGAATATCTCGCAGATAGATTTTTATAGCGTCGTCAAAGCTCTCCAGAACGGTGGGCGGCAGTTCAATCTCTTCGCTTTCGTCCTCTTCAATTTCATCTTCCGGAAACACTTCCGGTTCAACCAAGGCAATACTATCATCCACATTCGCTTCGCCATCTGCAGGGTGTTCTTCGATATTGAAACCATTCTCCAGCAATTCGCTTTTTTTCATGGTCTGACGTCGCCCCCTATTACTGTAATTGCATTTGTACTATTTCTGCCATCCCTGTCTGCCGATCAGAGGGACAAAACGACAATCCACGCAAGCAGCGGTTTCCAGTGTTCCATCTAGGTTCTTGATGATTCTGATCAAACGCTGGTCATTCTCACACCCGACCGGTATAACCATCCTTCCGCCCAATGCCAACTGTTCCACCAGTACATCCGGTATGGATGGTGCCCCGGCAGTAACGATGATCGCATCAAAGGGCGCCTCTTCTTCCCAACCGATGGGACTGCCGTCACTGTCATTGATCCTGAGCATCACATTAAACAGCTTCAGTGAGTCAAGACACTTTCTGGCACGTAAAGCCAGCGGACGGATACGTTCAGCCGTGTAGACACGGTTGGCCAGCATGGCCAGAATGGCGGTCTGATAGCCGGAGCCGGTGCCGATCTCAAGCACTTTTTCCTTGCCGGTCAACTCCAGCAATTCAGTCATCAAAGCGACCATATAGGGTTGGGAAATAGTCTGTTTTTCACCGATGGGAAGCGCCGAATCGCTATAAGCCTGGAGCGCCATAGCCTCCTGGACAAATATATGGCGGGGTACCTTCAGCATGGTATCCAGCACACGACGATCCGAAACACCACGACCGACAATCTGCTCCTGGACCATTTTTTTACGCGCAAACTCAAAATTCATTAATTACCCCATATCGGTGCGAAAGATAACAGAAACAGCAATGGATGTACAGCCGCCTAAATATTCCATCCACGAAGAATCTGCATGGATTCGTAGTTGGTAAGGTCAAGGTGAAGCGGGGTAATTGAAACGTGTTTACGGTTTATTGCATGAAAGTCCGTGCCTTCATAGTCGTTGAAATCAGGTTCTTCACTACCGATCCAGTAGTACTTGCGTCCACGTGGGTCGGTTTTATCAATAATTTTTCCGACAAAAGAGCGTTTGCCCTGGCGGGTTATCAGCGGCTCCAGCATCTGATCCAGCGAACAGTTGGGAACATTGACGCTCAGCAGAGTATCAGCAGGCAAACCATTGGCAACAACCTGACGGGCCACGCGCAGGGCTACCTGGGCTGCATCGTCAAAATGTCCCTGACGTTCAAGGGTATCCAGCGAAACAGCAATTGCCGGAATACCCATCAGGGTTGATTCGATGGCAGCGGCTACAGTTCCTGAATAAGTAATATCTCCGCCCAGGTTGGCCCCGTGGTTAATTCCAGAGACCACCAGATCCGGCCTGAATGGAAGCATATTATGAATACCCATATTGACACAATCGGTCGGAGTACCGTCCACTGCATAGAAACCTTCACGCAGTTCAAAAATTCGCAGCGGTGAATGTAGTGTCAGGGAATGGCCAGCGGCACTGCGTTCCCTGTCCGGTGCGACTACTGTCACCCGGCCCAATTCACCCAATGCAGAAGCCAGGGCAAGAATGCCGGTAGCCTGTATCCCATCGTCGTTTGTCACCAGTATGTTCATATAGCCCATATCCTGTTCTAATCACCGGATTTATTCGCTTCTTTATGGCAGAATTCAACACATAAATCAAGGCAACGCATTACGACATACTTGAATATGAAAACTATTTACAAACATGACTGAAGAGGCTACATAATTAACAATCTGTGGTAAATTTAACTGCAGGTCGATACTCAAAATATCTCACAATAATCTGGGAGGAATAGTTATGAAAGCTGTTTTGATGGAAGGTTTTGGCGGAGTTGAAGTTCTCAAAATAGGTGAAGCCGAGCGTCCGACTGCCGGAGAAGGTCAGGTCCTGATCAAGGCTTTTGCCACATCAATCAACCGTCCGGATCTTGTTCAACGCGAAGGTAAATATCCACCGCCTGCCGGAGATTCCGAAATTCTCGGACTGGAGGTTGCCGGTGTAATTGAAGA
>JBGSQR010000281.1:0-4171 GCA_041737975.1 Geobacterales bacterium
GTCGGCGTAGTCCGGAAGCGTTTCTTTGCCAAACGCAGAACCTTTGCCGATCTTGAAGAACTAAACGAGTGGCTCGCGGATGAATGTCGCAATCACGCCGCTACGACAAAACACCCGGAGCTAAAAGACAAAACAGTTGACCAAGTCTTTGCCGAAGAGAAGTCCAAGCTACTGCCATTACCAGCATCACCTTTTGATGGTTATCAGGAAAGCGTTGCCCGTGTTTCTCCGCAACTCTTGATCAGCTTTGATCGCAACCGCTACAGCGTCAGCGCCATGACTGTTGGTAAAGTGGTTCAGGTCAGGTCATACGCCAACAGAATCATCATTGTAATGAACGGCATAACCGTTGGTACCCATAAACGCCATCTTGGCCGGGACAAGATCATTTACGACCCTTGGCATTATCTGGCAGTGCTGGAGCGCAAACCGGGAGCATTACGCAACGGCGCTCCTTTTAGACAATGGGACTTGCCGGAAGCAATGAACGAAGTCAGAAAGCTGCTTGAAGAAAGAACTGACGGAGACCGTCAGTTTGTCGGCATCCTGACTGTCGTCGGACGTTATGGACTTGAACCGGTCGCAAGCGCCTGTACGCAAGCACTGGCTGACAAAACCGTCAGCAGTGATGTCATACTTGCCATACTGTCCAAACGGCACGACGAACCAAAGCCAGCTATCAGCGCAGCTACCGCTGCTCACTCTGATTCCCATAGCAGATTGTCGTCGCTATGATCGTCTCATGAAGGGAGGCGTATATGGTACTGCGTGACCGATTGATGGAGGCTATCAAAATCCTTGGTCTGTACGGCATGAAAGCAACCTTCGACGAAATTCTGGCGGCCGGGATCAAGAGCAGGGCGACACCGGATAAGATTCTCTGTGATCTTCTGGAAGCGGAAATGGCGGAGAGGAAAGTCAGGAGTATCCGCTACCGAATGAGCCTGGCGAAGTTCCCCGTGGACAAGGCTCTTGATCAGTTTGACTTTAAGGAGTCACCGGTCAATGAAATGCAGGTACGACACATCCATGATGGTGTTTTCCTGTCCGATCATACTAATGTGATTATGGTGGGTGGCACCGGTACCGGCAAGACGCACCTTGCCATCGCAATTGCCCGACAAAGCATCAGAAACGGCCAAAAAGCCAGATTCTTCAATGTTCTGGATCTGGTAAATCAACTTGAAGTGGAAAAACTCAACAATAAGGGCGGCAACCTCGCAGAACATATGGCTCGTCATGACCTGGTCATACTGGATGAGTTAGGTTATCTGCCGTTCTCCAGAAGTGGCGGTCAGCTTCTGTTTCACCTGATTTCGAAGCTATATGAAAGAACGTCACTGATTATCACAACAAACCTGACCTTCGGGGAATGGCCGCAGGTGTTTGGTGACAACAAAATGACTACAGCCATGCTGGACAGGGTCACACATCACTGTGAAATTATCGAAACCGGGAACGAAAGCTGGAGAATAAAAACGAGGATCAATAACTGAAAAAAACTACCTGGGGTGGGTCAATTTTGGACGCCGATGGTGGGTCAATTTTCAAAGCCGATTGACATATTATTTCCCGACAGCTCCCCCTGAAAGTGTTCAACAGCTTCAGGCACTTGTTAGAAGACTATTACAAAAATATTGCTGACATGCGTGACTTCATGCAGCAGTACCTGACCGGCCACAAAACCGGCAAGGAGGATTTCGACAGGTACGGCAGCGATCCGATGGCACCCATCCTAAAAAGCTTCGTGGATCGACTCAATTACGGTGACTTGCTGCCCATGCTGCGACAGAAAATGTCGAACCCTGTTTATGTTAGACGTGGCAAAATGAAGTCAACGGCAAACGAGACGTAAGCCCGCAATGAAGCGGCTTGGTGAGGCCAGGCACAATACTATTATGGTATTTTGCCTGGTATAAACAATGTCGCAGGTGCTAATTGTGACCGCCGCCTTATGTTGTACATGGCAATCGATTCGATGTTTCCCAAACCCGGCAGTCATCATATATTTTAACCTTAATAAAACAGTTAACCGCCGATGAACGCAGATACGCGCAGAGAAATCAAAGGCTTGGGAAAAATATCGGTTTAACCAAAATGGCGAGTCTGTTTTATTATCTAAATCCAGGTTTTATCTGCGTGTATCCGTTTTTTTCGGCAGTTAACTGCCGTTTATAGGTTTAATCAATTACTGCAAATAGCGGAAACAAAAAAAGTGTTACCCCCCTCTCCCAGATGGAGGTCCTTTCTCCCTCTGGGAGAGAAACTGAAAAATGTACGCTGAGGAGCCGAAGGCGAGCCAACAAAGGTAGCGCATTGAGTTAGAATTGGTATTACATCGACCCAATCACATTCAAAAACCAGCCATGGCTGCGATAGGAAAGATCAGTCATATTATCGGAGAAATCCGTAAAATTATATCCGACTCCGGCCTTGATATTTTTGGTCATGTGGTAGTATAAAGCCAGCAGAAAACCGCTTTTCTGATCCCTAGCCTCTGTCGCAGCAAGTGTCCTGCCCTCAACAAGCATATCCCACTTATTAACCAGATGCAGATCCAGCCTGGCCACACCCAGAACAGCATGGCTCTCGAACCAGTCTCCAGCTGTTTTGCTTGGCTTCAACATACTGTATCTGTAGCCGACCTTACCGCCGAGCGACAGATATTTGTTCAGATCATAGACCGCATCAGCTGAAAGAACATGACTGCGTTGCGAATAATCAGCAACCTGACTGCTTGCTGTCACCTGTCCAGGCGAAGGCATATCCTGGTAATAAGTATACTTAAAAAGTGCATTCCAGCGATCATTATTCACAGGTCGATAGGCACCGCCAGTAACAAACTCGACAAAATCACCATCATAGAAAGTGCCTCGACTGTTTTCGCTGAAGGACATATTAAACTTACCTATCCAGCGCCAATCTTTGTTGACCTGCTGAGAAAGCGAGTTCCGCAGGAACCAGACATGGCGTTCCCCCAGGGTTCCATCTTCATGACGGTACTCAACACTGCCGGCATATTTGGTCTTATCAAGTTTATAGGCGGTAGAAAATCCGACAGCCTGCCTGGTTAGATCACCGGCCAGAGGATCGGAAATCTGACCGACCTCGACCTTTAACCCGTATGTCCAGCGATCATTGGGTGACAGATCCAGACCAAAGGCATTTACCAGACTTTCAGGACCGGCACCATGTGTGGCTTTGGTTTCACCGTAAACAGACATCTTGTCATCCACGCGATACTTTGTACCTGTTACTGCGGTACCGTAGCGACCTCTGTAGTTGCTGTCAGGACGATCGGTTTCCATCGTATAGTTCAGATAAACATTGCTCCGGTCATTAACCCTGTAATCACCACCAATCGTACCACCGGTGCCGCCATCACCGGACGAGACTGACCCGGTCAGACGGAATCTCTCCGTAGCCTGCCAACCGCCACCTATCCCGCCACGGTTATTGTCCTGACGGTTACCCGTTTTTTCTGCCGTGCCCTGCAAAAATGAGAACAGATCCCAACCTGCCGGAACCTCTTTCTTGTCCGGACCAGCAACTACAGGCTTGTAATGCAGACGTCCTTGAATATCAGTTCGCTCGCCATTCTCAGACAGCACCGGACTGGCGTTTGCTACAGCACTCCAGCGATCATCCTTTCTGGCAGCAAGTGAGGCCTGCCATTCCTTAGCGAACTGCCAGCTCAGGGCTATGTCGGCACTTCTGGCTGTCTGTGTCGGTGATACTCGGTCATCAATCTTGACATCAGCGTCAACCGTCTTGGCCAGCGGCAGAGTCATCCTGCCTCCGACCTGCTTGACTTCTTCCGATGGAGCCAGTTGACCTGGCCCGGAAAAACCCTTGTCCCGATCCTGCCAGTATGCGGATGCCTTGCCTTTTCCGTCTTTAACAAGATCGGCCAGATTAACCTGCGCCTCAACACGCTTGGCATCGGCACGTTCACCGACAACACCAGTGCTGCTGAATTCAAAACCACCTGTAACAGAATTTTGCTGACCGGCACCAGATCCCTCGGACCGGGCAACTTCCGCTTTCAGGTATGTTTCCTGCGATAGTCGGGCCATTGCATCAACCCCGTACAGCTTCTGGGCCTGCAGATTATCACCCTGACGGTATCCGGTGATACCTACCTTGAAAAAATCATTGACCCAATAGGAGG
>JBGSQR010000305.1:0-1640 GCA_041737975.1 Geobacterales bacterium
TAATGTGCAGCAGGTACAACAGGGAGCCATTCTTTGGTCATATCCAGTCCGTATTCCATGCAGGTTTGATAAATATTAGGAAACCGCTGTTTAACCTTATCTGCCGGCTCGTGAGTTATGTCCAGAAATACACAATCATCACCACGCTTCTTCATCTCTTTATCGATTGCTCGGGCAACAATATCTCTCGGAGCAAGGTCTTTCAGGTGGTGATACTTCTCCATAAATGCGGTGCCGTCACTTAGTCTTAAAATTGCTCCTTCCCCGCGAACAGCTTCGGAAATAAGAAAGGATTTTGCTTTTGGATGGAAGAGGGTCGTAGGATGGAATTGCATGAATTCCATGTTTGCGATAGTAGCCCCGGCGCGGTAGGCCATTGCCACTCCATCACCGGACGCTACATCAGGATTACAGGTATACAGGTATACTTTACCTGCGCCACCGCTGGCTAACAACGTTGTTTTTGCAGAAAAAGTAACAACTTTGTCTTGCTTGATATCGAGTACATAAGCACCAAGGCAGCGGTTGTCTTCTTTATTCTGTTTGTCCTGTTTTGCTGAGGTGATCAGGTCAATTGCGATATGATAGTCGTATATGGATATGTTGCTGTGGTTTGTTACCGCTTCAACAAGGGCCCGCTGAATCTCACGGCCTGTGATGTCTTCAGCGTGGAGTATGCGCCGCGCGCCATGTCCACCCTCGCGAGTCAGGTCATAGCTGGCCCCACTGGTAGTAAATTTAACCCCCCAGTCAATCAGGTTGCGAATAGTTTGTGGGCCTTCTTCAACAACCATTCTGACCACGTCTTCATGGCAGATACCAACACCAGCAACCATTGTATCTTCTATGTGGGCCTCAAAAGAATCGTCCACTGAATAAACCGAGGCGATGCCTCCTTGGGCATAATTAGTTGCTGATTCAGAAATTTCTCTTTTGGTTACTATGGCAACAGTGCCATGGTTGGCTGCCTGGAGAGCAAAGGAAAGTCCGGCGATACCGCTGCCGATGACCAGAAAATCACTTTGAATACGCATTTGTAGAAGTCCCTTTATGGGGTAGGGTAAGCTGAATGCTTTGAATTATTGACTTCCGGGGCTTTTTTGTCAAGTCTTGAGCTTAGCTTTGAACAACTACATCCTGTTGTGATATTTTTAGTGTAATTTGATATTACCATTAGAGTTGAATTTTTATAAGAATACAGCAATAATCTTTAAAATATACATCCGGAGGATAATTATGAGTCTTGTAAAAATATACGATACAACATTACGTGATGGTACTCAGGCGGAAGATATCTCCTTTTTGCTTGAAGATAAGATTCGGATTGCTCATCGGTTGGATGAGCTTGGCATTCATTATATAGAAGGTGGCTGGCCAGGCAGTAACCCCAAGGATGTAGCTTTTTTTAGAGACATCAAAAAAGAAAAACTTTCACAAGCCAAAATTGCAGCTTTTGGATCAACTCGTCGTTCAAAGGTGACACCAGCCAAGGATAATAATATAAAAACACTTGTTGCGGCTGAACCGGACGTTATTACCATATTTGGCAAGAGTTGGGATTTTCATGTCCATGAGGCTTTGAGAATTTCTCTTGAAGAGAATCTTGATCTGATCTTTGATTCTCTGGAATATCTTAAAAT
>JBGSQR010000311.1:0-2466 GCA_041737975.1 Geobacterales bacterium
TATCGCCAACCTGAGTTTTGGCCCATGTCAGGCGTTCACGCAAGTCTATCGATTCAACAGTACGGGAGAGAAAGCCGAGTTCAAGGTGAACTGCCGTCAGTCCCTGTGCCAGATCATCATGCAAATCTCGGGCAATGGCACTGCGTTCCTCTTCCCGCTGCTGAAGTATGTGCATGGCAAAAAGTCTTTCCTCGGCTAGCTTACGTTTGCTGATGTCAACAACAACGCCGTGCCACAAAACATCGCTGTTTTCCAACCGTTCGGGCGACGACTTAAAATGCAGCCATTTGACGGTGCCGTCAATCAGGTAACGCCCTTCCCAGTCAAACGGTTGAAGAGTAAGGATGACCTCCTGTCTCAAATTTACAAATGACTGCAGGTCTTCCGGGTGAATCCGCTTAAAAAATACTCCGTAGTCCGCCTTTATCTGTTCTGCACTGATATTTAGAATTTTCAACATCTTTGGACTGACATAATCCAGTGATATCGGCCCATCCGGAATTTTATGCAGGACATAAATTCCCACATCAATTTTAGAGACCAGCTCATCATACTGCTGCTTGCGTCTGCTCAAGACCTCGTCAGTGCTCAAGTGCTCAGCTATGTCACTACAAATAGCAGTCATATTCGTTTTATGCCTTTGTGCTGAATGCCATTATAAATTGTTCAAGTATACCACAAAAAATCAGCAGAGAAAGCAATGTGAAGAAAACTAAACCTAGTGAAAAACAGTCACATAACCATAAAAAGCTCACAATTACTTGTATCTACGACAGCGATATTGAAAAATCCAAAAAAAGTGTCCGTATGTAACCTGCCAGCGATTACTCTTATTATTCTAAATTTTGTAAGTAGCCATACTTGCTGAATGGAGTTTCCCACCCTGTACTATCAATCTATTATATGTTATTGAATCTACGGTTAAACATGCTGTTACGAAAAGGTGTTGTATGATTATGACTGGAACAGTTGTAAATGCTGTTGCAATTTGTGCCGGTGCTCTGGTTGGACGATATGCCGGTCGCTTTATTCCAAACAGGATGCGCCAGACGGTTATGGTGGCACTGGGACTGGCGGTAATACTGATCGGCTTACAGTTGGCACTGAAGAGCAAGCAGCCGTTGATAGTTATCGGCAGTTTGATTACCGGAGGGATTCTGGGTGAACTCTTGCAGATCGAGGCGCGTCTGGAATTGTTTGGCCTGTGGCTGCAAAAGCGTTTTTCAGGTGATGGGAATTTTGCAGAAGGATTTGTATCAGCGAGCCTTTTGTACTGTGTGGGGGCGATGGCGATCATGGGGGCATTGCAGGACGGGTTTGGCGGAGCACCGACAATTCTGTACGCTAAAGCCTCACTGGATGGTGTTGCAGCGATTGCACTGGCTTCCACTATGGGAATAGGTGTGCTGTTTTCAGCCCTGCCGGTACTGATTTACCAGGGATGCATCACCATTGCTGCTGAATCCGCCAGAGCCTTACTTACTGAAACGGTCATACTTGAGATGAATGCGGTCGGTGGCCTGCTGATCCTTGCAATCGGGCTGGATTTGGTCGGAATCAAGCGCCTTCCGGTCGGAAATCTGCTGCCGGCTGTCTTTATTTCTGTAATACTTGTCTGGTTGTTGGGACTTGCTTGAGTTTTAGATCTAAAATTTATGTAGTTATTTTACAAAAATGAGGTGTGTAACATGCAGTTAAGTTATGAAACATACGGTTCCTGTGCAAAGCGGATTGATTTTGATGTTGAAAACGGTGTTGTTATCAACGTTTCTTTTGTTGGTGGTTGCGTTGGCAATACACTGGCGTTGTCTGCATTAGTCAGCGGAATGCATGTAGCTGAAGTAATAAAGCGCTTGAAAGGCATTGCATGCCAGGGTGATACATCATGCCCTGACCAATTGGCACGTGCCCTGGAACAGCTAAAGTGACAGATAATTTGCAAGATCGTAATATAAAACTTTAGAGACAACAAATAGAGGCATCGGATTCAGTTCCGGTGCCTCTATTATTTTCCGCCCTGCTCTACTTACAGAGAACTTCAGCGTGTTCTTTTACGGGACGTCCGGGTCAGATCTCCTACTGCACGGTCATGGTCTTGGTGGCTACCTGTCCCTTGCTGTCCTTGACGGCAATAGTAACCGTTCCCTTTGCCCTGGGAATCATCTGGTACTGGCTGGCGTTGACCCTGGTGAGACTCAGCTGATTGCCGGAAACAACTGCCGTATAGGGTGCAGTACCGCCCTGGATCGACAGAGCCCGGATAGCAGCGGCACCAGTAGCACCAAGAGGCAGCGTGTTCGACGACACGTAAAGTTTCAGCGGCTCCACCGGAGCGATAATGGCAACAGTGTGCTGCTTCATTGTACCCTTGGCATCTTTGACCGTGATGATCGCATTTCCCGGCGTTTTTGAGGTCATCGTGTATTTTTTCACATCAACCCTAGTCATCACGAGCTGGCTGCCCGA
>JBGSQR010000318.1:0-3263 GCA_041737975.1 Geobacterales bacterium
TAACGGCCGAAGCAATCGGTCGACAGCTCGGTCTGCTGCAGCACGGTCAGGGAGTTCTGACCGGTCGTGACCTGGATGGTCTCTCGGAAACAGAGCTCCAAACAGCTGTCATGAGTACCAATGTTTTTGCCCGCGTGGCCCCGGAACACAAGATCGCCCTGGTTCAGGCTCTCCAGGCCCAGCGCCACGTGGTTGCCATGACCGGCGACGGCGTCAATGATGCCCCGGCTCTCAAGCGGGCCGATGTGGGGATCGCCATGGGTATTACCGGTACTGCGGTTTCCAAGGAGGCAGCCAAGGTTGTTTTGATGGATGATAATTTCGCTTCCATTACCGCAGCGGTTGAAGAGGGACGCCGGGTCTACGACAATCTGATAAAGTCTTTGGCTTTCATACTTCCAGCTAATCTGGGACTGGCCTGTACTCTTACTGCATCCATGTTTTTCTTCCCGACGGTGCGGGTCGACGGGGTGAATGAACTGCTGATGGCCATGTCCCCCAGCCAGACTCTCTGGATCAACCTGGTGGCAAGTGTCACCCTCTCTATTCCGCTGGCCTTTGAGGTGCTGGAACCAAATGCCATGCGTCGCCTGCCGCGCCCTCCCGATGAACCGGTTTTTTCCGGTTTCATTGTTGCACGCCTGATCATGGTGGCCATACTCATGTCCGCAGGGGCATGCGGTCTGTTTTTATGGGAATACTACCGCATCGTCGGCTCTGAACCGGTAACTGCAGCCCGACACGCCCTGGCACTGGCCGAAGCGCAAACGGTCTGCGTGACCAGTATTACCTTCACCCAGATTT
The DNA here is from genome assembly GCA_041737975.1 of Geobacterales bacterium. Taxonomy (GTDB): domain Bacteria; phylum Desulfobacterota; class Desulfuromonadia; order Geobacterales; family Pseudopelobacteraceae; genus JBGSQR01. The sequence goes on from JBGSQR010000318.1 coordinate 805, forward strand.
TCTATCTGCTTAACTGCCGATCCCTGCGAGATTCTCTCTTTTCACAAGGGGTGTTCAGCAATCCGTCCATCTTTATCGGCATCGCTATCCTGCTTCTGCTTCAGGCGTGTTTCATCTACCTGCCGCCGCTGCAGACACTTTTTGCTTCGGCATCACTTGACGCCCGGGCCTGGCTGTACGCAATGGCAGCCGGAGCTACGGTGCTGCCGGTGATCTCTCTGGATAAATGGATCAGGAATCGTAAAAGTCAAAAGTTTGAGGATTAATCGTTTGAAACGATCTCTTCATGAAATAAGCAGACAAATCGAACGGCTGCCGGTATGGCTGCTAACCTGTCTAGCACTCATCAGTCTCGGGGTTATAGGCTTCTTTGATTACTACACCGGACCAGACTACTCTTTTTCTATTTTTTATCTGGTTATAGTAGTTGCAAGTGCCTGGTATCAAAAACGGAAATGGGCAATACTGGTCTCAGTTGCGGGCACGGTTGTCTGGTTTGCCGCCGCAATCGCCTCCCGGGAATATGCCGATAAATATCTGCTTTCACTTTACTGGAACGACCTGGTTGAATTTGGCCATTTCCTTTTTGCTGTCGTTGTTATTTCCACCTTAAAAACATTACTTGATGCTTCAGAAAAGACATCCAGGATAGATTCGTTGACCGGAATATCAAACAGGCGTCTTTTTTATGAGGTCGCCCATGCAGAGATAGTTAGGGCTCACCGGACATCTGAGCCATTCACGGTTATGTACATTGACATAGATAACTTTAAAACTGTTAACGATACCAAGGGGCATGATGAAGGAGATTTACTTCTGATTGCAGTTGCTTTAACCCTCAGCCATCAGATACGGGAAAGTGATACAGTGGCACGACTGGGTGGCGATGAATTCAGCGTACTGCTTCCCGCTACTGCAAAAGATGCTGCTGAGGTTGCCGGCAGAAAGCTGAAACGTGCCCTTGCGGATGCTATTGAGACAAGATGGCCGGTTACCTTCAGTATCGGCATGGTTACCTACACCACAGCGCCAGAATCGGTTGAATGTATGATCCGGCAGGCTGACCAGATCATGTACGAAGTCAAAAAGTCAGGGAAGAATGAATTACGTAGTGTTGTAATTCACAATATAGAGACTTCATAATCGTGTTAGGCTTTAAAAAAATATAAGTCAGGGGAGTCTCAATATGATGCAGGTAATTAAAAAATTTCAGAAGATAATAATCATGGTTCTCGTCGTGTTGATGGCTGTGGTTTTATTTTTAAGTACAATTGAACTCGCCTGGGTAATTATCAAGGACATCATAACACCACCAATTTTTATATTGGATATTGACGAGTTGCTGGAAATTTTCGGTCTCTTTATGCTAGTTCTGATAGGCATTGAACTGTTGGATACCATTGCCAAAACCTATCTGGAAGAATCAGTTGATCATGCGCAGATAGTTATGGCCGTTGCGATTATTGCAATTGCCCGGAAAGTGATCATTCTTGATGTAAAGGATTTGTCAGGGCTGGCCTTGGTGGGAATAGCCGCAATCATTCTGGCCCTTTCCATTGGTTATTATCTGATCAAGAAAAAGGATATTTTAGTGAAAGATAGTACTAAAGATGTTTTGTGATTCAATGCTAAATTTTGACAGGAAAACAACATGAAAATTCTGGTTACCGGCGCAGCCGGATTTATAGGCTTCCATCTGAGCCAGCGACTGCTTGATGCCGGTCATCAGGTTGTTGGTCTGGATAATCTGAACGATTATTATGAAGTCAGCCTGAAGCGGGCTCGTCTGCAGCAACTGCTTGGTCAGGATGGTTTCCGTTTCATGGAAATGGGTCTTGAAGATCGCCCGGCAATGGAAACACTGTTTAGTTCAGAACAGTTTGATGTGGTAATCAATCTGGCTGCCCAGGCCGGTGTGCGCTATTCGCTCCAGAATCCGCATACCTATATAGACAGTAATATCGTCGGTTTCATGAATGTTCTGGAAGGGTGTCGACACAATGGTGTTAAACATCTGGTTTTTGCCTCTTCCAGTTCCGTTTATGGTGCCAATACGACAATACCTTTTTCCGAACATCATTCAACGGACCACCCGGTTTCTCTGTATGCTGCAACAAAAAAGTCCAACGAACTGATGGCCCATACCTATGCTCATCTTTTTGCACTTCCAGTAACCGGCCTGCGTTTCTTTACCGTATACGGTCCGTGGGGGCGCCCGGATATGGCCTATTTTTCCTTTACCAAGGCCATATTTGAAGGGCGAACAATCGATGTCTTCAACAATGGTAAGATGCAGCGGGATTTTACCTATATCGATGATATTGTGGAAGGAATAGTGCGGGTGCTGGATAAAATTCCATCTACGGATCCTGTCTGGAATGCTTTGTCACCCGATCCGGCCAGCAGCAGTGCACCATACCGGGTGTACAACATCGGCAATAACCGGCCGGTTGAGCTGG
>JBGSQR010000337.1:0-6786 GCA_041737975.1 Geobacterales bacterium
TATAAGACAAAGGCTTCTCTTTCTCCGGGACAGAAAGGGACTCTCAAAGAGTATGAAAAATACGGAGACGATCTTTATTGTGTCCGGTACCGGTATAACAAGTCTCTGGGGATCAGGATTAAAACTGTAGAGTTAATTACTGATGTGAAGAAGCTATGAGTTGGTGATTTATGTCAGAATGGAAACTCCCGGGCGGATCTTATTCTATCCGCTGCGGGGTAAAGATAACTGAAAAGGATTACCAAGCCCTTAACCAGACCGAGCGAAAACGCCTTGGTGAATTGGTCAAGGAAATGCGTTCGAAGGATAAGCTAACACCAGAGTTCCAACTGCGAGAACGGGCTTATTACAGGGTCATGGCTGAGTCGATAGAGTATAAACCTGATTACAAGTAAACAATAAAATCAAGCACTTACAAACTGCCTATTCGATGTGCAAAACGATAAAAAAGTCACAATTTCGTAACCTTTTGCCACAAGATATAGTGGTTATCCAGAAGTTATCCACAATTTGTGTTGATAAACCAATGCAAGCGTAAATTTCACTTAGAATATTATTTTATATGAATTAAAGCCCGACTTAGTGACCAGGTCGGGCTTTTTTATTGTTTGATTATGTATTTATTTGTTTACAAATAAATACATTTAAGTCAATAATAAAAATCATACTGTTCAAGGAGAACAACAAGATGAAAAACAACGAAATTACGATAGAACCGGTAGGCAGTGAAATAAAAAAAGAACCTTGTTTCGCTGTAATTACCGATGAGTCAACTGGCAAGGTTATTTGGAGTGACGGGCCTTTCCCGAATGACGTTATTGCAACAAAAGCTGCAGAGAGGCAAGCTATTATCCTGAAGGTGAAGGAACAAGAAGTTTGATTGCCGAAAAATCCGAAATAAAGAAGAGTAAGGGGCGGCAGCCAGGTTGGAGAAAGGAAACCACACTTGACGCAATGCTGCCTGCTATTCGCATTTCATCAGAGCTTGAAGAGTGGTTGCTGCAGGAAAAGGACAAAGAGTGCCTTTCCAAGCTGGGCGATCTAGTCAGGATGAAACTGATGAAAGAGATGCGTGCTTCCAAAGGGAGGAACGATGCCAAAAACACATAATGACGACTTCCGACAGATGGTACTGTTCACAGAGGACAGGGACGAACAAATACTTATGCGTGTTCGGTTGGAATCAAATTCGGTTTTGGGCGCATGGTATGAATTGGCTTTAGTATCAACTAAGATCGGATATCTAATTGAGAAACATAGCGGAGCCCATGGCCGTGGCCGGCAATTGGAAACTTGGTTCCGGAGAGACATAATTGGAGCCGAAAAAAAGTATTCACGGATTCTGGCCGATAAGGTAAACCCAAAAAGAAAAAGCCCTCGTAAGTATTTTGTGGTATTTAGGGAAGCTTGAATGTTTAGTTAGGGGCTATTTTGCGAGAAAAATATAAGGTTTGGTTGCTGTGGCTGGAGAAAATATGCGGGTGGGTTCTTTCTGGAGTGGTTGCCACTGTGTATTTAGGTACACCGGTTCATGAACTGGGGCACCGATTGATGATGAAGTTTTTTGGGATGACTATTGTGGCGTCTGGATGGGATTTCGTCAGATCAGCCGAGCCACCGAACATCCCAGTCCTGGTTGCAGGGCCTTTAGCTGCTATTGTTTTCGGGATTTTGATCATTTTGCTTGGTCGGTATATCCCTAACGAAAAAGTACGCTGGCATTGTTATGCTGTAGGGTCAGGAATCGCAGCGATCAGCGGTGTTACGAACTTACTACCTGTTCATGTAAATACGGATGGTTACAAGGCTATGCAACTGTTGGGGTGGGTGTAGACGGAATTTTAAAGGCAGTAATAGTGTTTATGAATCCCCGCAGAATGTCAGGATGGAACAGGCTTTTTTCTTTATTAAGTACGTCTATCGCATCGTCATGACTCAATGCCGGGCTGTACGGTCTGTTAGTCGTCAAAGTACAATAAACATCACACAAACCTACTACCAATGCGCTGCGAGGTATGCTTGTTCCAGATATACCTGCTGGATAGCCTGTACCATCAAATCTTTCATGATGGTTAAGTGCAATCGACAAGGGGAGCGGCTCCAGTATTCCCATTTTTTGCATCATGATTTTGCTGTACCTGGGATGGTGTTTGAGTCTCTGTCGTTCCTGCTCTAAAAGCGTGTCTTTCTTGTGAAGGATGTTACTTGATACCTCCATCATTCCGCAGTCGTGAAACATTCCCCCAATTCCAACATCCAGTAATTCGTCAAATTCAACGTCATACATCTTTTTATGTATAAGCATCGACAGCACTGCTACCTGAGTGCTGTGGGTAAGCAGGTAAGAACCATTTTGTGCCAACTTGGAGAACAGATCCGTTAAGTCTTCATTTGAAGACAATTTGCCAATCAACACATGCAATAACCCTTTGCACCGCTCGAATTGTTCTATTAATGCCGGTTCCTTGAATATGTCATTCAGATAGTTTAGCAGGATAGGTACAAGCACACTGTTTTTGCTCGACAGGGGTATTTCTTCCTTCAGGATGGAATGGATATTCTCCTCAAGATATGTCTGTATATCTTCCTCGAAAATTGTCGGAGTGTAAGCGAATTCATTTCCCATACGAAGGCGCTTTATGTCTTTTGGAGTAATGGCTATACCACTGTTTTTATATAGGGTGTAGTTGCTGCCCTGTCGAACATAAATAGGCACATCAGGGAACTTGTCTGTACTTATGGAATCCAGAATGATAGGGGTAAATTCTGTTGGATCATTGTTTTGACGCATTGAAGCCTTCTAGTGAGCTAATGTTGTTCATTTCCCTGCCAAAGCACTAAATAATTTTTCCCCAAAGAGGCCGCCGAAAATCAAAAAGGCAAAAAATATATAAACAGAGGATCTGATAGCTACTCTCTTGGCCTGAGAAGCATTTTGAGATTCAAGCCTTCTATCTACTTTATTTGCAATGTGATGAACACCTAAACATGTTGCCCTCAATGCCTTGATTAGTAGCCCCCAAAACCAGAAAACAATTTTAAAAAATAGAACCCCTAGAGACAATCCACCTTTGACCATTGCCATATTATCTTGATGGTCCTTTTTAAGCCGTTCTTCCTTCAGTTGTCTCTTGTAGTGTTCTTCCACAAAAATAGCTCCTTATTTGTCAGGATATTTCAGCAATAGCGGCCTTTATGGCCTTTTCACTGATTTGTTTCCCGACAAGTATTTTCATCTTTTTAGTCTTTGAGTTATTGACGACAACAGAAGGCGTTGCTTTGACACCATGACCCTTGTAAACCATCAGATCTGATTGCATGCCTTCCAGGACTTCAAACTGATCCAGAGGACGTAACTTTACACCAAGAGGAGCAATTGCCGCTTGAACATCAGCATCGGTCGGCTTGGTAGTACGTTTGGCCACGGATGACAGAGCCTTTCGCAGTTGCATGTATTTGCCCTTCTCATGCAACAGGAAGGAAAGATTATATGGGGTATAACTGATTGTTTCCTTGTGGATTGGGAAATCGACAAATCTTACCCTGACGTTCTTGCTGATAGACGGGTATATTTTTTCGATCTCAGGCTCCATTTTGATACATGCAGGGCAATACCAGTCGCTGACAAAATAAACGGTCGTAGAGGTGTTCTGTTTGCCCAGGTACAGGTTCATTTCAGCTGCTTCAGCCTTTACCCCTACCATTGCAGTTCCTGCGCCTATGATCATAAATGCAGATATTGTTAGTAAGAATTTTAACTTTGATTTCAACATATTTTCTCCGTTTTGATTGATGTTAAGAAAAGTTTCCCAAACCAAAAAGGTACAGGCTGCGAATACCATTGATGCAATTACCAAACAGACCGGGCACCATTGGCCAATTTCATATTTCTGGATCCAAATGAATCTTAGTTCGGCTCCTGCAGAGGAAAAGAGAAGTAAGGCAACATACCAGTTGCCCCACTTGATACGTTTCCGGATTGCTATGGCTGCAAGAAGGATAGTGAAATACACAATGCCAAACCAACCGAAATCCATGCCGAAGATTCTATAGTTACTCACCTCGCTGCATGACATGTTGCAGATTTTAAGCATCGAGACGACTGAGAGGATGAAACCAGCTATAGATGCAAGCCAGAGGAAAATGTTTGGGACCTTTTTGTGATCAATCATTTATTATTTCTTTCTTTTTGAAAAACTTTGGGAGCAACCCCGTAGCCAATATATAAAGGATGAGCTGGGAAACCGTCTGAATTGATTTTTAGACAATGGACTTCGACTCCTGCTTTCACCAACATATCCAAAACTTGCTGACCTCTCCCCAAATGCTGGCCATGGTTACCCCAACCGCAGACTACCATCATCGCCGTTGAAGCGGCTTCCAGAATATGACGGTCGTTATCTTGGCCAATCGGTTCAGGATGCTGTTTCATTGCCTCCGGGTCTGTGCTTCGATAGGCAAAGATATTGACTATCTCAACTCCGCCGCAACCCTTTGTTGCCCTCGCCCGCCGTTCACATCGTTCAACTGTTGGATCGTTCCCAGCTTCATCTGCCTTACTTGGATTTAGCATGCAAAAAACCATGAGTGGCAAATCCTTATTCCAGATTTGTCTCAGGCGGTACCGGTAATGGCGGCATCGGGAGAATTCAACTTCCCTTGTTTCGAAGAGATTGGGCATATTATTCCTGACTTGCATTTATAGTTACAGTCTGCAGGGAGGGGGACAAGACGAGGGGAACTTTAAAATGGCTTTCCAACAACATCACTCTTCCAGTTCCAGGTACCGGATGGAAACTCCATCTCCAATCTTTCTCCAGCGACTCCGGCCACAACAACCAGGTGGCCAAGTTCATTGACGTAGCCAATTTCCTTTTCAATCCTGATAACGGTATTTAATCCCTTCATCACTCTCATTGAACCTGCAAACTGGCTGAGAGCATCAAACCAGTATTGCTGCAGATCGTTCCTGATTGTTACATCCGACAATACATTTTTCATGTCACCGAATTCTGCCTGTTGCACTGCAACTATATTAGCTTTCTTCTGATTCACTAGAATTCCCCTTAAAACCAGTTTTTAGATGTGTTTTCGTTTTCTGCCTGCTGTCTGGCTTCGACATGGAAGCCTTTCACTGGAGGCAGCAGGCCGTACTTCACGCCTATCTCACTCCTCAGCGAATTGAGAAGCATTTCTTCCTTTTCGTCGAGAGGTTTACGCTTGTCGATGATATCGAGCATTTCTTGGGCAATTTGGCTTCTTATGACTGATTCGCTTTGAGATACTGAATCCCAAACGATATTGGTAACTTTTGTGATCATGTCACCTACCGGATCTTCTTGATCGGTGGCTCCAGGCAAAAGTTCTAATGACCAGTGTTCTGTTTCTGGGTTGAATGTCCCGTCACAATTTTCCATAAAAGACTGTTTAACAGCATTATAGATGGTTTCATGAGTTGACATATTTACTCCTCACCTTCATTGAGTGGTCTGAATTCTACAGGGGAGCAAATATCTTCATCATTTGAATCGAATGTATCAGAAGAGCCGGTCTGGGTAAGCCAGTCCCCGCCTCCATTCCAGAATATAAATTCCTTGCCGTTTTTATCTCTGCCAACAGCTTTAAAGTATGGGTCTTTAAAAAGGTCATCTGTGACCGGTTGCCATTTATACAGTTGCATTCATCTTCTCCATAACTTCATCCAAAATTGATATACTTACAGGTCTACCATACAGGAAAGTTTCATCGGCGCCAGACTGCCTTTCAGACTCACGGGACAGATCCCCTACCCCTCGCAGCTTCATGTCATGTTCCGCTACTTTGAAGCCGTCAGTAGTCTTTACAAGAACGCTAAGGCGTTCCATGGTTGCTTCCTTGATCCTGTTTGGAAGAAAGAGGTCACACCAGCCTTCCCCGCCTTTTCTGGCCACGCGGCCTCTTAGTTGGTGGAGTTGAGATAGTCCGAAGCGGTCTGGATGAACAATGATAATCCTTCTCAGCTTTGGGATATTAATGCCAACCTCAACGACTGTTGTAGACACCAAAATCGAAGCCTTATCGTTACACATGTCATTCAAAGATGCTTCTTTATCTTCTGCAGACATTTGGCCATGAAGTAAGCGCACCATTCCAGGGAACATGCCCTCCCACTTCTCATAGGTTTCTTGCGCGGATTTCAGGTCCGGCTTTTTCCTTGCGTCAGAATCATCATCTTCAGAAACTTCGCCTTTTTCCCGGAGAGGATAAACAAGAAGAACCTGGTCGCCAGCATCAAGAGTCTTTTTTACTTCAATGAATAACTGTTTCCAATCTCTTGCTTGCCAGATGCGTGTATAAATCATCTTTTTGGTGAAACTTTTAGTCAGTTTGCTTACTTTAACAACGCCGTAACGGATAAGAGCCTGAGACCTTGGGATACATGTTGCGGTTACTTCCAGTAAATGTGTTTCCGGACCGACAAGTTGCTCTCTCTGTGACTGGGCAAACTTCTGTTGCTCATCGGTTATGCAGAGATTTGGTGCATCAACACCTCTGAACAATACGGCTGTTGTTCCGATGATAAGCGGGGCTTCAATCCCCTCGACTGTGCCTCCGGTTATAAGCTGACATGGCAAGTCGGGCCACCATTGTTTGCACTCGTTTGCAACTTGAGTGGCCAAAGATGTATTTGGCAGTAGAATAACTGCCGTTCCAAATCCGTCCACGACTGCAGCAGCAATGGTAAGGTATACTCCGGTCTTACCGGTTCCTACATCGCCGCTCAGGATGCGTCTCATAGGCTTATTC
>JBGSQR010000355.1:0-5491 GCA_041737975.1 Geobacterales bacterium
AGGAGTGGGTATGAACAACAGTGCGACAGAGATGCTGATTGCGTCAGTAATCGAGTTTTTGCATGCCTATCCGCCATTTGATCGCATGGATCCGGAAATACTCAGGTTTTTGGCTGAGCGGAGCAAGTTGGCATATTACCCGAAGGATACGGTAATTCTCTCCCCGGAAAGCGGTATAGTAAGCCTTTTTCGAATAATTCAGCGCGGAAAGGTGCTTGCAAAGCTGGCCGGTGAGAATAACGTGATGGAGCAATCAGAACTGACGATTGGGCCGGGTGAAGGTTTCCCCTTCGGTTCTGTGATTGCCAGGCGTATTTCATCAAAAGTCTATATTGTTCTGGAAGATCTTTTCTGTTTTGAGTTGCAGAGCTGTGACTTCTTTGTGCTGATGCAGAAAAGTCCGGCTTTTAATCAATTTTGTACCCAATTCATTGCTTCCCTGCTCAGCCAGTCGCAAAAACAATTGCAAATGCAATTTTCCCAGCGTGTCGCTGAACAGCAGACCATGAACTCCCCGCTGTCGACCGTAATCAAGAAAACCCCACTGTCGGTTACGCCAACTACTCCTCTGCGTCAGGTGATCGAACTGATGGCCACACATAGTATCGGTTCCATGATAATTGTGGATGAGGAACAGCGACCGATTGGCATCTTCACCCAGTCGGACGTGCTCAAGCGCATTGTTCTTCCGGGACTTGCACTGGATATTCTGATTTCGGAGGTCATGTCGCCGAACCCGCATACACTACATTTGTCTGCCAATGCCTACGATGCGGCACTGACCATGGCCATGCGCGGCGTGCACCATGTGCTTGCCGTTGATGATGGCGGTCGGCTGATGGGTGTAGTTTCCGAGCGGGATCTGTTTACCCTGCAACGTGTAGGTTTACGACAGATTCGCCATACAATCGATTCGGCCACCAATATCGATATGCTGCTGCAGGCCAGTCATGATGTCCGTCAGTTCTCCCTCAATATGCTGGCGCAGGGGGTTGGAGCCGGTCATATTACCCAGTTTATTTCCACTTTGAATGATACGCTGACTCGCCGCATCCTTCAGATCAATCTGGATAAACACGACTTGTCCGGTATTGACTGGGCCTGGTTGTCATTTGGTTCGGAGGGGCGCGACGAGCAGACTTTCAGCACTGATCAGGATAACGGCATCGTTTTTGTCTGCACTGGAACTATGGATTGTGAACATGCGCGCTTACGTCTTCTCGCATTTGCACGTGACGTCAATGCGGATCTGGACCGTTGCGGTTTCCCTCTCTGCACAGGACATATTATGGCCAGTAACCCTGATTTATGTCTGACACTGGATGAGTGGGAGGAAAAATTCAGAAGCTGGATTCAGACACCGGAACCCCAGGCTCTGCTAAATGCAACGATCTTTTTTGACTTCAGGCCGCTGTACGGCAATTTCAATCTTGGTGAGAGGATGCGTACTTTTCTGCAGTGGCAGGCACGCAACAGCCCGCTGTTCCTGCGCATGCTGGCTACAAATGCGGTAGATATTCAGCCGCCACTGGGCAGGATTCGCGATTTTATAACGGATGCTGATCCGGAACATCCCGGCACCATTGACCTTAAAAAATTCGGCGCTCGTATTTTCATTGATGCAGCACGGATATTTGCACTGGCAAACGGTATTACGGCTACCAATACGGTGCAGCGTATCAAATTGATTGCGCCTCTGATGAATGTTTTATCCGAGGCTCCTGCTGCAGCCGATGCCTTCAATTTTATCCAGCTGCTGCGTTTGCGCCATCAGCACTCGGAACAGGTGCAAGGGCGGGAAGCGGATAATCTGCTCAGGCCCGATGATCTGAATGAGGTTGAGCGTCTGATCCTGAAAGAGTCGTTCCGTCAGGCGCGAAAGATGCAACAGCGTTTAAAACAAGATTTCCAACTGGGTTGATTATGGGATGGTTCTCCAGAATAATTGAAAGTTTCACCACACATCCGGAGGTTGCGCTTTCATCGGCTCAGCGCCGTGAGATAGAAATATGGCAGCAGTTGCCTGTGCCTGATATACATCAAATTCACCACAGTAACCGCTATGTTGTTGTGGATGTTGAAACCAGCGGTCTTAATATGAAAAAAGACTGTCTGATTTCAATCGGTGCTGTTGGGCTTTTGGAAGGTCGGATAGATTTCAGCGATGCCTTTCAGGTGGTACTTCGACAGGACCAGGTCAGTGGTAGCGATAATATCCTTCTGCACGGCATAGGTGGTTCGCAGCAGAGCGAAGGCGTAGAGCCGGTCGAGGCGCTGCTTGCTTTCCTGCGCTATATAGGCAAGTCTCAATTGGTGGCGTATAACGCTTTTTTTGATCAGTCAATGATAGATAAAGCAATGGTGGAATATCTGGGAATGGAGCTTGGGCAGACCTGGATAGATCTGGCCTGGGTGTTGCCTGATTTCTTTTCGTTCCGGTCGGATGTGCGTGTTCCTCTTGATGAATGGCTTAAATTATTCAAAATTGAAAATATCTTACGACATAATGCGGTATCAGATGCATATGCGACCGCAAAGTTATTGCAGATTGCAATTGCCTATGCCGACAGGAAGGGCGCCGATACACCGGCCAGTTTTTATAAAATTGAGAAAGCCCGCCGCTGGATGTTTGAAAGCCGCTGAACTATTAATCAACAATTTACAAAACAACGGCCCGGAAGTAATAACTCCCGGGCCGTTTTGACTGTTCCTGCAGGTTTAAGATGGTTCTAGTGCCCGGATGATTTCACTGCACCCAGGCCGGTTTCCGAACGAACCTTCTGAGCCGGGAACAGCGAGCGCTCCAACTGGGCCTGCTTGCTGTTATCGAACTTGGATACCAGGTAGATGGTCAGGAAAGCCGCTGTCATGGAGAAAAGGGCTGGTGAGGAGTACGGAAACAATGCACTGCCCTTCGGGTTATGCAGTACGGCTTCCCAGACGGATGCAGAGACTATGGTTAAGCCAACCGAGCTTACCAGGCCGACAATCCCCCCGGCAACAGCACCCCTGGTAGTACAATCTTTCCACAATACGGACATGAACAGGATCGGGAAGTTGGCCGAGCAGGCGATGGCAAAGGCCAGCATGACCATGTAGGCGACGTTTTCCTTTTCAAAGGCTATACCGAGGATTACCGCAACAATACCAAGACAAATTGTGGTGATCTTGGAAACACGCAGCTCGGTAGCCGAATTGGCCATTCCCTTTTTGAAAACCGTTGCATACAGGTCGTGAGATACGGCTGAAGCGCCTGAAAGCGTCAGGCCGGCAACAACCGCCAGAATCGTGGCAAAGGCAACCGCAGAGATAAAACCCAGGAAAACATTTCCGCCAACAGCGTTGGCAAGATGGATGGCCGCCATGTTGCCGCCGCCTTTAAGCCCATCATAGACCGGGGCGCCAGCTGCATCAAAAACCTGTTTACCGTCCACCATCTTTATAGCCAGATAGTTCGGGTCCGTGGAGACCAGAACGATGGCCCCGAAGCCGATAATGAAGGTCAGGATGTAGAAATAGCCGATCCAGGTAGTTGCCCAACCAACAGACTTGCGCGCTTCCCTGGCACTTGGCACTGTGAAAAAACGCATCAGAATGTGTGGCAGGCCGGCCGTACCAAACATCAACGCCATACCTACTGAAATGGCAGAAACCGGATCCTTTATCAACCCCCCTGGAGCCATGATTGCGCCATGTTTGGAGTGTACTTCAACCGCCTTGGTGAACAGTGCCTCGGGGCTGAAATGGAACTGATAAAGAACGGCCAGAGCCATAAAGGTTGCACCGACGAGCAGCATGACTGCCTTGATGATCTGTACCCAGGTTGTTGCGGTCATGCCGCCGAACAGTACGTAGCACATCATCAGAACACCGACGATCATTACAGCATACTGATATTCAAGACCAAATAGCACCTTGATCAATTGTCCGGCACCGACCATTTGCGCAATCATATAAAATGCAACAACCACCAGGGAACCGACTGCCGCAAAAACGCGGGTCGGCGTTTGTGCGAACCGGTAGGATGCTACATCGGCAAAGGTAAATTTGCCCAGATTACGCAAACGCTCAGCCATCAGGAAAGTAATAACAGGCCAGCCGACCAGCCAGCCGATGGAAAAGATCAGGCCATCAAAGCCGCTGACATAAACCAGTCCGGAAATACCGAGGAAGGATGCGGCTGACATGTAGTCGCCGGCAATGGCCAGGCCGTTTTGGAAGCCAGTTATTCCTCCGCCTGCAGTGTAGAAATCTGCTGCAGATCGGGTTTTAGAGGCGGCCCATTTTGTTATGAAAAGTGTGATTGCCACGAAACCACCGAACATGGCGATTGCTACCCAATTAGTGGCTTGTTTAGTAGTCTGCCCTAGGTCAGGCCCGGCAGCCAAGGTTAAGCCAGGGATGACGATGCTGATCAGGAGGGCCAGGCTTATGCGTCGAATATAGTCATTCATTTCTGGTTTGCCTCCTTGATAATCTGGCTGTTAAGCTCGTCAAATTCCGTATTTGCCCGTCGGACATAGATATTGGTAAGAACTATCGTGGCTATGATAACACCAACACCCAGAGGAATACCCACCGAGGTGGTCATTCCAGCTCCCAGCTTGCTTCCCAGCCACTCCTTGTTGAATGCGATCAGAAGGATGTAGCCGTAGTACACAACCATCACGCAAAGTGTCATGATGATGCTGTATCTGCTGCGAATGTTTACCAGCTTGTGATACTTGGGGTTAGCTTCCACCCTGGCTGCAACGTCGTCAATCATTTTGGCCTCCTTCTTGAGTTCCTCTTTGAACTACACAAGTTATTTAAAACGCCAATAATACGCCGAACTTCCTTTTACGGAATTTGTTTGAATTCCAAATGTCCGTACATATAAGTTTACCATTATATTTTAAAATGTCGAATGTGGTACTGATCGGAGTCTCGGTGAGTGATAAATTGAAAGGCCACTATCCTTAAGGAGAGTGGCCTATATGCGGTTTTACAGGTTTGAAAAGAATGAAGTACTACTGAAAAATATATTGCGGAGGTAATGACAAAATCATCCTAACACTCTTTCATCAACGCTTCCGGTTTGATGCCGGTAATAAATGCGCCCCAGTGGCTCCCGTTGATATAGATTGGAAGCGACAAGTCAGTCATTAATTCTCCGGTATTTCGCGAATAGGTTTGCAGCAGGAACGGCATGGTATTCTTTGAGCGTCTTATTTCCGTTTCATTATTAAAATAAACAATTTTTTCCCGGCTATTTACCAGGTCAATATCGTAGTTGCCGGTCAACGGTTTCTGATTTGATCGGTGGTGTGTTCCAACGTAACCATTTACGTCAGTCAGCAGCGAATAGGCAGCACCTTCAACTGAGTCACGTCCCTGTTCAAAATACTGTTGCAGCTCCCTGTCAAAGATTGAGTTGTAGGCAACACTGAACTTCTGGGGATTGGTGTTGGGAACCGGTTTGTAGTTACGGTCCAGGACGTTGATGCCGTTT
>JBGSQR010000365.1:0-20743 GCA_041737975.1 Geobacterales bacterium
ATGATTTCTTCAATTTCACCTTTGTAAACCGGGTATCTGGAATACATATTATCCAACATTAAAGACACAACCTCTTCTCGGGTAGCATCTATGTCAATCCCGACAATTCTGGTACGCGGAACCATAACCTCACGAACAGAAGTATGTGTAAATTCGAAGATATTACGGATATATTCTTTTTCGGAAGGGCTGATAACACCGAACTCTTCACCCTCGGATACAATATGCTGAACCTCTTCGCGAGTAATAAAACATTCTCTTTCAGAACTGACTCTGAGAAGCTTCATAACTGCCTTACTGGAGTAGGTCAAGATGCTGACCAGAACAGAACCATATCGCGACAGGGCGTTTACAGGTTTGGCAACAACAAGAGCAATCTCCTCTGCATACTGAAGGCCGATGGCTTTCGGAACAAGCTCGCCAATAATCAGTGAAACATAGGAGACAACAAAAACTACTAACATGACAGCAATAGGCTCGGCAGCGTGCTTTACAAATACGTAAGGCACTTCTGCAAGAAGCGGCTTGATACTTTCGATCGCAATTGTTCCGCCAATCGTTGATGCTGCTGAACCCGCCAGGGTCACACCGATCTGCACAACAGCCAGAAGGCGATGAGGGTCCTGCTGAAGTTCCTCTATAATTCTGGCCCTGTCATCACCTTCAGCCAGCAATTGAGCAATCCTGCTCTTCCGCACTGAGACAATGGCAAACTCTGTACAGGAAAAAAATCCATTGAGTAGTATCATCAGGAATATGACAACAATTTCAATCACTATTGTTTCCAAAATATCCTCCGCAATATCGGGACATTTTCGCCTGTGTACTTGTAATTGTCAACCACCACATAGCCAAAGTCTTACAATCTTTTAAATTTAACCAGTGAAACTCATTTTACGGTTACAATTCCATACTAAAAACTGAGAAAACATCATTTATTGCATTTTGTAGACAATAAAAAAGCCTACTGAAAAAACCGGCAGGCTTAAATTTAACAGTGTTATTTTCATAAAACAGCCTGAATATCGGCAACTAGGAAGCTTTAACAACAACCTTGAGGGTAGCTGTAACTTCAGGATGAAGTTTAACTTTTGCAGAAAACTCGCCAACATGCTTGATAGGCTCTGCCAGTACGATGATTTTGCGATCAATTTCCAGCCCGTTGGCTTTCAAGAAAGCAGCGATTTCCATATTGGTTACGGAACCGAACAGCTTGCCTTCAACACCAGCCTGGTGAACTAGCTCAATGGCCAATGCTTCCAGTTTGGCTGCAATGTTTTTAGCAGTTTCTGTGGCTTTAGCCTTCTTATAGGCCATCTGGCGTTTAACGTGCTCAAGCGCCTTGGCGTTATTCTCGGTTGCCGGCACAGCGAAACCTTTTGGGAGCAGGTAGTTACGGGCATAACCCGGAGCAACCTTGACGATGTCACCGATGTGACCGAGATTTTCAACATTTTCCTTCAGGATGACCTTCATATTCTCTCCTTTTCAAGCCTGTTTTTACAGGTTTTCCTGTTTTCTGGGGGTGCGAAAATCACCCCACAGGTCAAATATACCGATTGCCGCCACCGGTGCTGCAATGTAAGGTTGAAATACCAACATCAAGTAAAACGCGACCCTTAAAGTCCTTGCCAAGCTGTTACGATCAATCAGGGTCAACACTACTGACATACCCTGAATAAAATATAACAACACCAGAATAACCAGCAAATTCAAAGCGGGTGTTGTGATCATGGGATTGGCGGACATCATGGAGAAACCTGCCAAAATTAATACCCAGATCAGGTACTCCGAATTTTTATAATCCTTGAACCCACCTATTTCAGGTGCCGACTCAAACTGCCGACAATAACGGCCGACCAAAAGCGCATTGAATCCGGCAATTGCACTCACAAAAACCGTAACAAAAGAAGGATAGGTTCTGGCAAACAGGTCAGCAGCAGTACCAAGCGTCTGTTTTACTGCAACCAGATCATCACCTTTGAAACCGCGTGTTTCGTAATAAGCGACTGCCTTGGCAAAACTCTCTTTTATCAAAGAAACAATCAACTGGTGTATGTTCTGTTCACCGCTAAAGTAAAACCCTGCCAAAACCAACAGGTAAACCAACAGACTTATGGCGGTTACCCAGGCGATTGTCCTGGCAGCCCCAACCCCTCTTGCAAGCAATTCCGGCATCAACAGGGATATCAAACCGAACTGCACCAGATAAAACATTGCTGTCTGGGTATTAAAAAGAGCTGACACCAAAAATGTCGTCAGTGTAACTACAACAGCTTCCGCCCCGCGACCAACACGAAAACGCGAATAAATGGCCGGAAACGGTACCAGCAGGCATAAAATTATACCTGCTGGCGGGATCATAAAACACATTGCAAAAAGAATGGCAGTGACTGCAGCTCCAAAGACAGCCGGAAGAAATTGCTGAACTACTGTCCCGTTTTGCAGCTTATCACTCATATACGAAACTAAGGAAGCACGTGAGTAGATGCTACTGGCAGCAGGGCCAGGTTGCGAGCACGTTTGATCGCCTCGGTAATCTGACGCTGGTGAGCGGAGCAGTTGCCGGAAATACGACGTGGCACAATTTTACCGCGCTCAGTAATGAAATAGCGCAGTGTACGTGGCTCTTTGTAATCGATAGTCAGGTTTTTCTCTGCGCAAAAACGGCATACTTTCCTGCGCTGAAAAGGACGTTTTCTTCGCTGACCGCCAGGACCGCCGGGGCCGCTTGAAGGTCTCTGTTGGCTAGTTGGTCTTTCGTTGCTCATAATATTTTATCCTCCGGGGAATTATTCGGTTACGGTTTCGTCAGCCTCAACGGCTTCGACAGCTTCCGGCTCGGCTACTGGCGCCTTTTTCTCGGCAACAGCTTTCTCAGGCTGGTCAGTGATGTTGACGCTCTGGTATCTGAGCACCTTTTCATCAAGTCTGAGACGTCTCTCGATTTCGGCAATCATTTCTGCTCCACCATTGCTGCGCAGATAGAGATAACGGCCTCTGGCGAACTTTTTGATGGAGTAGGCCAGCTTCCTGACACCCCAGTCTTCCAGACGAACAAACTCACCCTTCTTGGCTGTAATTACGTCCTGCATCTTGTCCGCAATCACTTTGATTTCGTCCTCACCCAAATCTGGCTGAAGGATGTAAATCGTTTCGTACTTCCTCATTTTGCAATTCCTCCTCACGGTTTTCTAGCCCCGGTCTCACCCGGAACAAGGAGATTCGGCCTTAGCCGTCCTTTAAAAGAACAGAATTTGTACTACGTTTTAAACACTTGTGTCAATAAGTTTATTGTTTCGCAGTAATTCTGAATTTAGTCACAAGCCGTACTGGATGATAGGAGAGCTTGGCATTTCGCAAGCCCGGCTCCCCAAGATCCTGCTCACGATTGATATAGATGCAATCATTAAAAAGTCTGATAGAAAACTCCCGGTTAACCAGTTGAGCCAAGCCTTCCATATAGGGGTCCGCTTTTTCAAAATGACAGACAGCCGTATTATCGTTCAACTTTTCCCCCAAAGCAAAAGCACTGACAATACCGTCAACCCTAACAACTACACCTTGCAAACCCAGTTCTTTCAACATGACTAGTGCTTCGTCGCAAGCCTCGAAATCGAAGTCCACAGCTTTATCCCTGATAAAATTTACAGATCTATGCCAGGTCAGAAGAAGTTTTCTACAATCCGCCACATCACCAGTAGATAGCAAATCCGTCTGATACTCATGTCTGGCGGTGAAGTAGCTGATGCGATTTTTCTTTTTATGAAAGCGGTTACCCGGCAGAGTTGCCATTTCTTCGCGAAGATACAGATAATCGAAAGAATCCCGATCTTCAACACGATCTGAATTATCTCCATCAGACCAGCCTGCTATGAACTCCTCATCGCCGAACAGCATTAAACCGTCCTTCAACATCTTCTCCGACGCTGCAGCCTCATCCCCGCCCAGCGGAGGAAGAAAGTATTCCAGGCCGTCATATCCTCTGCCGAATACGACAATAGATCCATTCAGCATGGAAAGTTTATAGTTATGAACTTTGCGGAATAGATAGAGATTGGCAAAAGTCAGCTCTGACATCTGTGGCTGAAACAGATTAAACATGCTATCAAATAATGCCTTATCGCTGAATTGCAATAACCTGGTATCAGGGTATTGAGGAATTTCCATTGAGTTCTCCGGAATTCGTTTGTATATATGTAAAGCAAAACAGATAATAACAGAAATCAAACCACGAAGGGAACTTCTATGGCTATTGCAAGCAAGATTGCCGGACACATTTCAAAATCATCCTGGATCCGCAAAATGTTCGAAGAAGGCGAGCGCATGAGAACCGAGTTCGGCGCTGAGAATGTTCACGACTTTACACTGGGCAATCCTGATGTGGAGCCACCTGCCGCATTTCAAAGTGCAATGCTTGAACTGGCCCAAAACCCATTACCAGGCATGCACCGCTACATGAACAATGCCGGCTATCCTGAAACCAGATCAGCAGTTGCTGCAAAGATATCCCGGGATTCCGGCCTGGAAGTCAAGGGCAGCCATATCATAATGACCTGCGGGGCTGGCGGCGCCTTGAATGTTGTGCTCAAGACGATCCTCAATCCTGGCGAAGAAGTCATTATCCTGGCCCCCTATTTTGTGGAATACAAATTTTACATCGACAACCATGGCGGCGTGCCGGTTGAAGTCTGGACCGACCGTGAAACATTCCAGCTTGATATCGAAGCGATTGAAAAAGCTTTGACACCAAAAACCCGAGCAATCCTGATCTGCACCCCTAACAATCCGACCGGCGTGATCTACCCGGAAGAGAGCCTGCGTCAACTGGGCGACATCCTCAAAAAGATTCACGAGCGTAACGGACATTTGATTTATGTGATTTCCGACGAGCCTTATGCCCGCATCGCCTATGACGGCAAGCATGTGCCCAACATCTTCCCGCTGGTAGAAAGCTCGATCATCGTCACCTCGCACAGCAAAGACCTGGCTCTGCCGGGTGAACGCATCGGCTATCTGGCCGCCAACCCGCGCATGGACACGGTCATGCAGTTCATGGAAGGGGCTGTTTTCAGCAACCGCGTGCTCGGCTTTGTCAATGCCCCGGCTTTGATGCAGCGACTGGTAGCCAAACTGCAGGACGAATCAGTTGATATCGCCGAATATCAGGAAAAGCGGGACCTGCTGGTTACTGAACTGACCGCCATGGGCTTCAGCATGGTCAAGCCGGATGGCGCCTTCTACCTGTTCCCCAAATCACCATTGGAAGACGACGTGGAATTCGTAAAACTGGCCCAGAAACACCACATTCTGCTGGTGCCTGGAGCAGGTTTCGGCGCACCCGGCTTCTTCCGCATTGCCTATTGTGTTGATAAAAAGATTATTGAAAGAAGTTTACCGGCCTGGAGAGCGCTGGCCAAAGAGGTGGGGTTGAAAGGGTAACTGACTTCTTATCTGGCCAACTCGGCGATTAAATTTAAAAGCCCTCCCGTTTTCACAGGAGGGCTTTTAAATTATCCCTTATACCATTTTATTATTCTTTTCATGCTTCTCTGCCTGGGCATGAAGAAATTCAACAAAATCGATATGCTTAACAACAAAACGCAGGTTAAACCGGCTTTCATACAACAACAGGGCGCTGGAAGCAAACAGAAACAGACCACCGGCAACAGCAATCAAGGTCGGTATCCACCCCTGCTCATTGCTTCCGTAGGCGAGATTAAAAGCGATCGCCAGACTGGAAGCGATAAACAGCAAGGTCGCAAAATAAAGGGAAAACATTGACTTCTGGATCAGGCTGGCTCTCTTCCGCTGCAGATCAAGCTGCCCTTTCAGGTACATCAGACTTTCTTCCGGGTAGCCGGTACGGCTTGTTACCACATCATCAATTTCTTTCTTGATGACATTGACCCGGTCAAAAATCCGTCCCAATCGCGTCGCCGTCGACAGAATCAATGTGCCGCAGGCTGAAATCAGCACCGCCGGGGTAATCATGGAAGCCAGGATTCGCGAGCTGGAAAGGGCTTCCAGAAGATCTTTTTCAAGTAAGGCCATCAGTCTCGATACCTTTTCAAGATTTCACCATAGTCGTCAATACGCCGGTCGCGCAGGAAGGGCCAAATGCGACGCACTTTCTCACTCCTGGCCAGATCCAACTCCACCATCAGTATTTCTTCCTTATCCCTGGTCGCCTCTGCCAGAAATTCCCCCTGCGGACCGGCCACAAAACTGCTGCCCCAGAAAAGGATGCCACTTTCCGGATTTTCCGGAGAAGACTCCAGACCGACACGATTAACAGCCAGTACCGGCAGACCGTTAGCCACAGCATGGCCGCGCTGGACGGTTATCCAGGCCTCACGCTGACGTTCCTGCTCATCCGTTGCATCTACAGGATCCCAGCCGATGGCGGTCGGGTAGATAAGCATATCAGCACCAGCCAGCGCCATCAAACGAGCCGCTTCAGGATACCACTGATCCCAGCAAACCAACACCCCCAGTTTTCCTACAGAAGTCTGAATCGGGTTAAAGCCCAGATCACCGGGCGTGAAATAGAACTTTTCGTAAAAACCGGGATCATCAGGTATATGCATCTTGCGGTATTTACCTGCAATAGTGCCGTCAGTCTCGAATACAACCGCCGTATTATGATACAGACCGGGTGCGCGACGTTCAAACAGTGAGGCAACAATCACCACATTCAAGCGGGCGGCAACTGAGCCTATCCGGTCTGTTCCAGGTCCGGGGATTGTCTCAGCCAGATCAAACAGTTGCGGATCTTCAACCTGACAGAAATAGGGCCCCTTATGCAGTTCCTGAAGCAGTATCAGCTTTGCTCCTGCCCCAGCAGCAGATTCAATCATGGCAACCGTATTCGCAAAGGTTTCTACTGGATCGCCCGAATATTTCTGCTGAATCAATGCCGCCTTAAGTGTTGTCATGGCAGCACCCCTGCCGGCAACTGCATGGTTACGCAATGCAGAGAGCCATGCTGCTGAACCAGCGGCAAACAATCAATGCCGATTATTTCACGACCGGGAAAGGCCTGACCGATCAGCTCCATGGCTTTAGCATCTTTCTCTTCATCCTGATAAGTCGGCACAAGTACGGCCCGGTTTATGACCAGGAAATTGGCATAGGTAACCGGCAGACGATGGGCTTCCTCATCAAAACGAGCCTTGGGCCACGGCAGCGGAATCAGACGGTAGGGCGAACCGTTCGGCGCCTTGAATGCGGCCAGTTCCTGTTCCATCAGCTTCAATTCTTCATAGTGTTCATCACGCTCATCATCACAGGCCGTATAGACAATTACACCATCCGGGCAGATACGTGCCAAAGTGTCTATATGCGAATCCGTATCATCACCAGCCAGCCAGCCATGATTAAGCCAGAGCACACGACGTGCCCCGAACAGTGAGCCCATGGCCGCTTCAATTTCACTTTTGCTCAGTTGTGTATTGCGGTTAGGCGACAACAGACAGTCGGCGGTAGTCAATATGGTACCGATACCATCGCTCTCAATACTACCACCTTCCATAATCAGACCGATGGTGCGGGCACCGGAAACGAATGCCCCCTGCTCCACCAGACGTCTGGTAATCAGATTATCCTGATTGGCAGGAAATTTGAGCCCCCAACCGTTAAAGCCAAAGTCCAGCAGAACAGGACGGTCATTCAGCATAACAGTTATGGGCCCGAAATCACGAGACCAGGTATCATTATTCTGCATCTCAAAAATGCTGACGCGGGACATGTCCACGCCGCCTGCAACAAGTAAAGCCTGAGCCTCGGCGGCAACTGGCGCAGTCAGAACCACCTTTTCAAACCTGGTAATCTGACGAATTATTTCTACAAAAACCGGACAAACATCTTCAAGCATATACGCCCAGTCAGTACCTCTATGCGGCCAGGCCAGCAGCACGCCGTCCTGAATCTCCCACTCGGCCGGTAATCTTGGTCCCATCAACATCTCCTCCTCTGTGTCCTGTAGATCTAAGAGTGTGGTATTATAAATGCAAAAAGCGGCGACATGCAAGCTTCACAGTTTTACCTTGATTTATGGCCCTGCTTGCTTTAGAAAAAACATCTCAACACAAACAAACCGGAGTCGCCGTGAAAACCCTTACACTAAAAGCCCCAGCCAAGGTTAACTACCTGCTGGATGTTATCAGAAAACGTCCAGACGGATATCATGACCTGCGCATGATCATGCAACGCATCAATTTGTGTGATGAGATCACTATCAATTTGATTGATACTCCTGAACTATCAGTAACCTGTGGCAAAAAAGGGGTCCCTGACGGACCGGGTAATATTGCATGGAAAGCGGCCCGCACCATGCTAGACCTGGCCGGTACTGGACAAGGGGCGGAAATTTCAGTAATTAAAAATATTCCCGTAGCAGCTGGCCTGGGCGGAGGCAGCAGTGATGCAGCTACCGTTTTAATGGGCATGAACGAAATCTTGGGATTGGACCTTTCCGAACAGCAGTTAATGGAAATTGGCTTAAAACTGGGAGCTGATGTTCCTTTCTTTATTTTCAAGAAAACCGCCCTGGCTGAAGGGGTTGGCGAAAAATTACAGACCATGCCCGCAATGCCTAAACTATGGGTACTGCTGGTAAATCCGGGCGTTCATGTTTCAACAGCCTGGGTCTACCAAAATTTAATGTTGACAGACAGACCTGAATTGGCTAAGCTCCCTGAGTTTTTCGGCACTATTCAAGATGTTTGTTCTATCATGTCAAACGACCTTGAAACAGTCACCATCCCTTCATTTCCTGTTATAGAGGAAATCAAACAACGCCTTTTGGGGATGGGCGCAGCAGGTGCCATGATGTCAGGCAGCGGGCCAACGGTTTTCGGTCTCTTCAAAGACCAGCAAATTGCTGAAGACGCCAGAGATTCACTACAAAAAACCGAGAATTGGTTTACGGCAGCAGTAGAAACACTTTGACAATTTTATAGGGGCGTCGCCAAGCGGTAAGGCACTGGATTTTGATTCCAGCATTCCCAGGTTCGATCCCTGGCGCCCCTGCCATACAATAAAAGCACTTACGATCAGTTCGTAAGTGCTTTTATATTATTAAGACTCAGTTCCAATGGCATTGCCGTGACCTGATGACGCCCCCTCCCTTCAACAAACTGCTTTTAATCGCAAAACAATCATGCTAAGTGTTTTTAATATTGATTCGGCCTTCTCGTGTATGAATGGAAATACATTCAGCAATCTGTGCATGTATAGCGAAGGGGTTATAATGACAAACCCTTACTCAATCTTTTCCGCTAAAGGTTGGCGCTACTCCCATCCCTTGACCTTTGAGCAGCATAAGATTACAGCCATGCTGATCAGTGGTGCTATTCTCTTCATTTTGGGCTTGCTTGACTACATAACCGGCTATGAATTCGGCTTCTTTATCTTCTACTTCATGCCGGTTGCTATTGCCGCCTGGTATGGCGGGCGACCTGAAGGGATTGCCATGGCAATCATCTGCGGAATCTGCTGGTATATCTCCGACCGGCTTACGCATCACCCCTACTCTCGCCCGTACTTTATTTACTGGGAAACATTCATGCGTCTGGTTTCGTTTCTTACCACATCTTTGACAGTCTCTCGCATCAGGGGCATGTTGTTAAACGAAGAAAAACTTATCAGGGAACTGATTAGCACCCGTGAAGAACTTGACCTGCATCGTAAGACACTGAACAACCCTTTATAATAATAGCAGTTCCAATATTCAATCGAAGAACTAATCTGACCTGCCATACAAAGAAGCACTTACGATCTGATCGCAAGTGCTTTTTTATTAGTGCCTAACATTCAGTATAAATATTTCAGATAATTGCGTTATCAAAACCTCAGCTGTACTCCACCCAGTGCGCGTATTCCGTCATCAGGATGGCCGAAATGATTCTGATAGGACGCGTTCAACAGGTTATCAACCTTGACATAGATATCCGCCTTGACCATTTTGATCGTAACCGACTGTGTAACGCGGATGTCAACCGTCACATAATCATTCATCTTCTGTTCCGGCAGATTCGCCGCCTGACTGTAACGTACCCCTTCATAGCGCACAGAACCCTCCAGGCGGGTTTTCAGCTTTGGCAGTGTGTACTGCAAGGTTGTCTTCATCTTGATGTCAGGCGTATAGGGCAGCGCCTTGCCGGTCGCCTTGTTTTTTGAATTCTGGTAAATAAATGAAACATCGCCGACAAAAACGGATTCCCAGCCGTATTTTACGGTCAGCTCCAGCCCCTGTCGTTCGGCGCCGGCAATGTTGATCGGGCGGTAGATCAGGTCTGCGCCGCGCTGCGCCGTAATCAGATCATAGGTGTCAACCCGGAAAAGCGTCGCCTGGATCAACCTCTCCTTGGCAAATTTGTACTCGATACTCAGATCGCTGGTCAGCACCTTTTCCGTTTTAAGATTGGGATTGCCCCTGCTCTGGTCAATGGAGCCATGGGTGCTCTGATACAGCTGCTCAAAGGTCGGCACGTTGGATGTATAGCCGACCCTGGCCTTTACCAGTGTACTCTTGTTCAACGCCCACCCCAGACCAAGCAAACCGCCCGGATTAAAAGCAAAGTCACTGGTGTAATCTCCACGGGCGCCGACTGTTGCAGTGAATTCCCCAAAGCGTTTGTCGAACTGGGCGTTCAGGCCACTTCTGACCCGGTCATGCCTTCCAGCCAGGGTATGCTCGAATTGATTGAACTCCGTCATGCCGCCGACCCGCAACTCCCATTTACCTGCATCATCAGACCAGCTTGTGTCCAGCTTCAGTCCGACTTTGCGGTCATTCAGCGTGGCGTCGTAGCCGGCCTGGGAGTGGTCCTTCAGGTTGGTCAGGTCGCCGTAGCTGTTCAGGGTGTATGTGCCGCTTTCCATGATGGCTCCGCTGATCCGGCCATCCAGTGAACCTTTGCGATACTCCTGCCTGGCATTGGGGGTCAGGTTGTCAATCGGGCCGGGAACGCCGTATTCCGCCTGATAATAGCGGCCATTGACCTCATATTTATTGCCGCTTTTAGACTTGCTGTTCCAGTTAAAGCTGGCGTTGCCATCATTTCTGTCGCTGTTTTCCCGTTTGCCATCGCGATGGTTGTAGTTGGCCGACAACAGCAGACCGCTGTCTCCAAATTTTAAAACCTGACTAACACCTGCCTGGGCCTGACCAAAAGAACCGCCCGCCGCCTTGATGGTGGTACCGGACTGTTCGCCTTTTTTGGTCTGTTTCACCTCCCGCGTGATGATATTGATGGCGCCGTCGCTCCCTCCCGGCCCCAGCCAGACCGGCACCGGCGGTTTGAAAACGGTTACGGACTCGATGACATCCACCGGAATGGAGTTTAGGTCCATGCTGCCGGAATTGTTGCTGTTCAAAGGCCGGCCGTTCAACAGTATCAGTACCCCGCTGGATTTTCCCGATCCTCGCAGGGAGATGCGGGACCCCATGCCTGCTGTCGGATAGACCTCCACTCCCGGCATGGTTTTCAGTACATCCTCTACGTTGGAATGATTGCGTTTGACGATCTCCGCCCGCTGGACGATATTCACATCCTGCGGGTAGTTTTTGATATACTCCTCCACTCTTTCAGAGGTGACTACAATTTCCCCCAGGCTGTACTGCTGCGCCGTGCTGCCTGTTTTTGCCGGCTCCGCAAGTGCGTATCCCGAGAAAACAGTAGAACATAACAGACTAAACAACAGCCCGGCTTTAAAATTAATTCCTCTTGTTTCTCCATGTAAATACTTTTTCAAATCACCATTTTTCACGCCGAGCCCCCCTTGCGGAAGCCAAGAGCAACCAGGCCGATTACAACTGCAAAACCGAGGATGAACATCCAGGGAATCGGTGCCGATGATGCGCCGGACTGGGACATGCGCGTTTCCACCATTTCAAACCCTTCCACATCGCTTTTATTGACAATTTTGCCGCTGCCGTCAGGCGCCTTACCCGATGCTCCTTGAACCGGATTCTGTGCGGTCTGCCCCGATGTCTTGCCGCTTTTAGCGGCATCCTGACTGCTATTTGAGGCGGGGTTTTTCATATCGGCCAGCGCCTTGGCAAAGCTCTGGTTAAGCCCGCTCATGCCCGGGATGGAGAGCAGGGTTGACGAGGTAAATTTTGTCAACTGCGGATTGTTGCAGGTGTGGTCGCAACAGGCCAATCCCACCTCCTGTGCGGTCAGGGCATACTCCTCGGCCAGTTTCTGGACAACCTTCTGATCCGCTTTCCAGTAATCCTTGCGCACCGTCTCCAGCATACGTGCCACCACAGACTGGTAGGCCCACATATTCTTGGACTGCCGAAACATTTCCTTTATCCCCAAACCATTCTTATCCAGTACGTAGGTTTCGTACATCTCCTGCCACTTGGCACCGCCCACAACTTCCGGAGTCGTTACCTGCCACCCCCAGAGATGCTCGGTGACCTTGTCGATGAAACGAGCGCCGGCATATCCCTCTTTCATCATGGCCTTGATCCACTCCGGATTCAGGTAACGGGCCCGCATCTCCCTGCCCATGTTCTTTTCCAGGGTTTCCTGCACCGCCTTCTTGGGGTTGGTCATATTGGTGACGAATACTTCCGGTGATTTACCGTCCACGGCCCGGATGGCCATGGCCGTACCGCCCAAGTACTGGTAGAAATCGTCCGTATCCAGCACGCCGATGGTATTGGTGGTGCGGCTGTGGATTGCTATCTTGCTGCCGGAGAGGGCATTCTTGAACAGGGTGTCACCCAGCTCTTCACCGACCTGTTTGCCTCTTTCACCCCAGAACCCCTGTCCGTACAGGTGCCCCATGCGCCGGAAATAGACATCAATAACCTGCTTTTCATTACTCCATGTATTGGAGGCTACAATTACCTTATCCAGACCGGTGCCATAAGCGCCTGAAGGTTCGGTAAAGATGCGCACCGAAGCCATCCGTTTGGCCATCTCTTCTGATACACCTTTTTTAATCAGCATCTGCCGGGTCTTCAACGTGTTATTTCTGATCAGATTGTCCTGCTCGTCCTGATCCCTCGCCACTGATACCGCATTGTCCAGCAGATTCATCAACAGCGAAAAAATATCCCGATACAAGCCTGAAGGCACCATGGTTACATCGATGCGCGGCCTGCCCAGCTCTGCGCGCGGAATAGCTTCCACTCCCTGGACCCGTCCCCGCTCATCCCATTTTGGGCGCACACCCATCAAATGCATGACCTGGGATTCCATCACCCCCTCGTGACGGATACACTCGGTTGCCCAGAGTACGTAAGAGAGCTTGTCCGGATAAACGCCGTGACGTTTGCGGTAGTCTTCGATCAGCTCTTTTGCCAAACGGGCTCCGGTTTCATAGGTAGCCGGAGAAGGCACCCGGGCCGGGTCAAATGAATAGAAGTTCTTGCCGGTGGGGAGAGAATCAGGGTTCCTGATCGGATCGTTGCCGGTGCCGGACGGAATGTATTTTCCGTTCAGAGCGGCTACAAAGGAATCCAGCTCTCGCGGCCCGCTCCGTTCAATGGCATTCTCCAGAGCGGCAATCCGCTTTTCACGTTCCGCCGGAGTCAGTCCTTTTTCAATCGAGAGGATCGCCTCGGCAGTGCTGCGGCGGTACTTTGGCTCCGGTGACTTGCCGAATGTATGCAACCCGAATGGCGTGGTGGTTTCCGAAATCTCCTTGATATAGTCGTCCAGGGCCTCGGCATCTTCGGTCGTGCGAATCGCCTTAAGTTTCAGATCGGTCAGCATGCCGTTTTTGGCAACTATCCGGTTGATTTCCTCCAGTTTGGCTGCTGCCAATTGCGGTGATTTCTCTTTGGCGCTGTTAAAGTCGCTGATCAGTGCCGCCAGCTCTTTCAAGTCGCGGTTCATGCCGGCCTTGTCAAAAGGAGGGGTCATATAGTCGATCACCACCGCCATGCCACGCCTTTTGGCCTGCAGTCCCTCACCCACGTCATCGACGATATAGGGGTAGATATTGGGGATGTCCTGAATCAGGATCTCCGGCGGATCTTCCTGTGTAAAGCCGATCTCCTTTCCACCCAGCCATTCATGGGTGCCATGGGTGCCGATATGGGCCACCGCATCAGCCTTGAATTCACGTTTCAGCCAGAGGTAAAAGGCGATGTACTGATGATGGGGGGCGATGTTGACATCATGGTAGGCCTTCTTGATATCCTGTTCCCATCCGCGTGAAGGCTGCGGGGTAAACAGGACATTTCCGTAACGAACCCCGGGCAGAATCAGGAATTTTTTCCCGTTCTGATCATCCCAGGTCATGATTCCGCTCTTGTCCGGCTCGCCCCAGTCCTTGACGACCGACTTGCGGAAAGCCGGAGGCAACTCCATGAACCAGGCTTTATAGACCTGCACAGGGATCATGACAGCCTTACCGCTGCGGGCCAGCCTGTCAATTTCAGCCGGTGCCCAGTTGGCGATATTGCGGCCAAAACCATGAACATCCTCGAACAGCTGCTCTTTGCCCAGCTCACCCTTTGTCGTTTCATAACCTACGGCTTTAAGTTTATTGAATATTTCAAAAAGGCTTTCCGGAAGAACATTCAGGTAGGCGGCGCCGATGTTCTGTTTGCCGGGCGGGTAGTTGTAATAAATGATGGCAATGTTCTTGTCGCTGTTCTGCTTCTGCTGCAGATTGACCCAGGCTTTGACACGTTCCACAAGCCGGTTGATCCGTTCCGGGATCGGTGTGACAGCCACATATTCCAGGCCGCTGGCCTTGTCGAGAACCTTTTCACGGGATGCGACAACCGTCGGCTGAATGATGCCAGCCAACTCCGGCAGACCGACCATGGAGCTGCGCTCAAAAATATCCAGTCCAACCGGCGATTTTTCCCACTCTGCCCGGGACTGGGATGCCAGCGTGATCGCGTCGATAACAGGAACTCCCAATTTGGTCAGAATAGGTATGGCCCTCTGGGGGGATATACCCACTTTCAGTGATACACCCACAACCGCCTGAACACGGGCCTTGCCGTTTTCATCGATCAGGAACCGTTCGACAGCAACTTCCGATGGATAGCCGAACACCGGCAGGACGTTAAAACCTTCTTTTTCCAACCGATCGATAATGGCGTCGATCAGTTGTGTTTCACCGGTGTCTATATTGGTCTTGAAGAACGGGATGCCTACCCAGGGACCGGGTCGGGATTTGTAGGCTTGCCTGTATTCGTTGTAGGTATTGATAACCTGGTGTCCCTCTTTGAGGTAGAAGCCCTCCTGAGGGACTTTGGCCGGTTCGCGGTAGCTGACGTTCTGGGCACAATCCCGTTTCAGCAGAAACAGCACCAGCTGGGTTATGTTTTCCGGGCCGTTTTCCCGGTAGTAACGGTTGACCTTTTCATCGTTGATCAGGCCAAGCTGTTCGTCTTCCTTGTTGTAGTTGCCGCCCACGGCATATACCCTGACACCGTTTTTGATCATTTCGGCCAGACGGGGCTTGAGGTTTTCAACCAGACGTCGATCCATGATATGAATAATCCCGACACCGGAGGCCACACCGGGCTTATGGTTTCTGGCCAGGCTTTTCTGTAGTTTTTCCTGAGTCTTGCCGGTAATGACCTCGAAATGGATATTGCGGCTCTGCTCCGGATAGCTGCTTCTGATATTTTTGGCAACGTCTATGGCTGTTTTGGAGTTGAAGTCCCCCATCATCAGGTAGACGCCGGTTTCCGCTGTGGTCGCACTTGAGGGACTGTTTGACAGAAACAGGAAGAAGGCTATTAAAATCAGCCCTGTAAATGAGATCATTCGAATCAGCCGTTTACTCGGGAACATAGATCACCTTTCCGTCTTTCAGTTTGTAGGCCGTGCCCAGACGTTCACCCTGTCCGGAAAGACGCTTGTCGGTCACCTTCTGCACCTTGATCTCCTTGCCTTTTTTTGTAACAATCTCGACAGAGCCATCGGACTTCTTCTTCATGATCGTCATTTCAGACTTGGGATCCATCAAGTCCAGCATGTTGTAGGCCATGAACAGGGCGATCATCATGCTGACAATAAAGACCACGCTGACGTCAAACAGGTTGGCCACGCCGGAAATCGGATCTTCCAGAGGTTCATCGTATTTGTCGAAACGCCCCCTCCGCTTAAGAAAGCTCATCCTGCTCTCCTTCTTCCTGCGGCACAGGGCGGCGGCAGCCGCTTTCCCTCAACATCAGTTCGGTCATGTACTCCATCTCGCGCATGTCGGCACGCACCCACTTTTCCTTGGCCATTGACATCAGGAAGGCAACAACACTACAGGCCAGGCCAACGACAACCGTGGTAAAGGCGGTCACCATGCTGCCGGCCATTTTGGGCATATCCCCCTGGGCCATGGCCGAAAGCGATATCCCCATGGGAATCAGGGTTCCCATCAAACCCAGGGCCGGGCCGACCCGGATAACAAAGCGGATCCTGTCCAGCGACTTGACCAGCTTCAGCTCGCTGGCCTGCAGAAGCCTTTCCAGGGAAATATCCAGGTTGGCGCGATCAACCGTGGCGGCGATCGCCGCTTCAACGCTTTTGCGGTAACTGGTCAGGGCGGCAGAATATCCCTGTCGACGATCCAGGTATTCGCGCAGAAACCAGCCAAAGAAGACCACCACCCAGCAGGTCATCAGCACCAACCCGGTAACCACCGGGAAAAGCAGGACAGATGAGATCACATAGAGAAAACTTTCCAGACCAGCCAACAGATCCATTTACAACTCCTCGCGTTTTTTACGGATAAAAAATCCGGCAACCAGCAAGACCAGCATAAAGGCCATTACAGCACCCGTATTACCGCTGGCCGGGGCCTGATTTTCAGTTAAAAAAGATGCATACATCCCCCGGGCCGCCTCGATCTTGGCCGGCAAAAACAGAGAAAATACAAAATAAAGTCCGACCGTAATCATCGCCATCCCCAGCGACGTCTGTGGCATGTCCCCTGTCCTTAGCCTTGCTGTTAGCGTCACTAACAGAGCCATAACCGAAAATACCACCCCAAGGCATAATCCCAGCAGAAGCGGAGGCTGACTGACAGCATTCAGCGCCGCATATGTTGAAAAAATCATGGCGGACAGGCAGATCGGACAGGGGACAATCATAAGAAGGGAGGCGGTTTTGAAACCCTCTGCGGCTTTCGGTCCTCCACCTTCTTTCAATCCGTTACTTTTAAATATTACAATCACTCCCCAGACAATCAGACCGACTGCAAGGAGCGTGTGTGTGTAAGGACCTTTTTTCAGCAGCGGACCAGCCAGCTTCATCAGGCGTTCGGCAGCCACGGCAATAAACATGAACAGGGCTGTGTAGCCGGCAAGAATCAGGGCGGTCTGCTTGCGGCTGAACCTTCCGTATCCAAGGCCGAGGCCGACTTTTACCGCAAATATTCCCAGGCTGAAGAGCATTCCGCCAATCCAGAGCATGATGTTAAGATCCATATAACCTCGCTTTTTTAAGATTAAAAAGAGGGGGAGATGTGCTGCTCAATGGCAAGAAAGGCACCACATCTCCGCCCTTAATCCGCCCCAAGGAGTGAGACGGTCAAATCGGTTAATCTTCCAGCTTGAATCGTATAGGCAGCAAGGCCCGGCAGGCCACCGGCACTCCACGCTGTTTGGCAGCCTTGAATCGTGACGCCTTGACCGCATTGACAGCCGCTTCATCAAAACCGTGTCCGGCTTTTTCTACGACAACAACGGAGACCAGAGCCCCCTTTTCATCCAAGGTAATGCGCAACAACACTGTCCCCTCTTTGCCCAGTTTTCTGGCAATACGCGGATAGACCGGCTGAATGGAATGAACAAATGCCGGGCCGTCTGAGGTACCAAAGGCACCTTCAACCGGACCGCTTGGAGCCGCAGGCCCTATTTTACCGGAAACAGCCGCGCTTCCTTTAACTGCAGTTGCTGCAACGCTTTGTCCGGTTGACACAGCTTGCGCCGTCACAGGCGCAGAACTTTGAACAGAAGGAGCCGGAGTTGGGGCATGTTTAACCGGTTCAGCCATCTCAGGCTTTTTTTCAACCGGTTGCGGCTGAGCTGCCTTGGGTGTTGATACGGCTGATACGGCAGCTCTCTGTGCAGGTCTGGCTTGCGTAACCGTTGCCGGTGAGGAGTATTGTGGCAAAGACGCCATCTCCACCACCAGAAACTCCGGTATTTTGGGCGCACGCGGCATAGCAGCAATCGATAAAAAGACGGCATGCAGCATCAGCGATGCTGCTATCGGCCAGACTTTCTTTGGATCGCTTAGAACTTGAATGTCAAGTCGCCGTAACATGATCGCCCCGGTGCCCTGGATGAAGAGAAGTACTGCTCATCCAGCAGATTATTGACTGAAAAAGACGCTGTAGCCCATGCAGTCAGCTTGTATCTCATCTTGATGTCGGCAACGAAATACTGGTCATAAGTGCCCTGAACATTCCTGGCCGTATCGTTGTTTTTATCATTGGCAAATCGTTTGCCGACATAACGACCCGTAAAGGTGGCGCCGAAAGGGCCATACTCCACATCCGAACCGACATTGAACATATGTTCCGGGGTATCGGTCATCCTTTTCCCGACTGTTGCCGTATCGGCGCTGTTCTCTTTAATTCTGGCATCGGCATATGTGTAATTCGCAAACAGTCGGGTCAACTTGCCGAACCTCTGTTCCGCCTCTACTTCCACTCCTTTACTCTCACCTTTGCCGGCGTTGAATTTGTCCCGGACAGTCCCGGTAGTTGAGCTGTAAATCATGTCACTGATGTAATTTTCAAAATAAGTCGCCTTCAAAATCGCCCCCGGCCAGAGCCCCTGACTTACGCTGGCATCCCAGGACAGATTGGTTTCCGGTTTCAGATCCGGGTTGTTACGGTAGGTATTCGAGCCGATTGTCCAGGTGCGATATAGCTCGTAGTTGGTCGGTGCGCGGAACGATTTACCGCCGGACATCTTAAATGTCGTCTGCTCAAAGGGCTTGTAGACAATGGCAGCCTTGGGACTGAAAGAGTCGGCGCTGCGTGAGTCAACGTTTTTGGGATACCCCGGCAAAACAACACCGGCTGAATTCGAAACCAGCGTGTAACCATCAAAAGTTTCCCACCAGTCCTGACGGAAACCGACATAGGCGGTCAGATCGTCACGAATCGAGATTTCATCCTGGGCAAACAGGGCCAGAGTACGATCGGAACCTTTCGCGCCGCCTACTATCTGTCCTTTGCTCCCCTCGTCCAGCCAGTTGGACAACAGGTACTCTGTCGCATTAAGCCGCGTTTCGCGATAAGCGCCTCCAATAGTGACCAGGTTCCAGCTCTGAACAGGAAAGGTCGCCTGCAGATCAGCACTCCAGGCAGAGGCCGGTGAGCTGGATAACTTACCAGGACCGCCTGCGCGGGTGGCAACCGGGGCTGTTGTGGTACTGCTGGCGGTTGAATACCAACTGGCAGCCTGGTCCATGAAGCCGATGTTCATTTTCAGTTTGGCTGAAGCAACCTCTGTTTCCAGGGCCAGGCTGTACAGATACTGATCATTGGCGCCGTATGATCCGAGAAAAGCGTATTCAGAACCGGAATTGCTCCAGACCGGTGTTCCAGAGCCATTCTTCATATAGGTTTGGGGATCGCTGTAGGAGTATTCGCCGTAGGATTTCAGAAATGTAAACCGTGCTTTTGTGCTGGAACTGAACTGATACTCGGCCTTGACGGTCAGGTTATTCTGCCAGGCGCCGTTCATCCCTTTGTTACCCAGCAGGAAGGTACTGCCACCGGTGCTGCTCACGGTAGGAATTGCGCCGTTGCTGCCGGTAGCCGGAGTGCCGGTGACATAGTCGCTTACATAGCCGTCCGTGCCAACGTAGTCGTTGTTGATGTAGATACGGAATTTGTCTTTAAAAACATCACCATAGGAAGCGGCTACACGTCTGGTGTTTTCTGCCCCGGCGCCTTCCAGGGCAGAACCGAAACCGGCCTGCAGGGTAAACTCACGTTTTTTTGGCATCGCCGTAATCATATTGATGGCGCCGGCCATGGCGTAACCGCCGTACAGGCTGGAGGAAGCGCCTTTGACGACCTCGATGCGATCCAGAGAACCGGGCGCGATGCTGCCGGAGAGGATCGAACCGGAATAAGGGCTGTTCATGGTTACGCCATCCACCATGATCAAGGTCCGGTTTTGCCCCGGCAAACCGCGCAGGGTTATGGACGACATCTGATCCATCATCCCTTTGCCGCGTGAAAGCACAACACCTGGCGTTGCCTTGAGAGCATCGTCAAAGGTGACGACATTCATCTTTTCGATATCGTTTTTTGTTACAACGGAAACACTGCCCGGCGCCGCATCCAGATCCTTCTCGGTCCTGGTGGCGGTGACGATAATCTGCTCCAGATGTTTTTCTTTTTCAGGCAGGGCGGCTGGTTGCTGGTCGGCTTGAGACAAGGCGGGAAACAGTTGCAGGCTCAGAAATGCTCCATACAACGCGCTAAAATACAGGCTTCTTTTCATCTTACTCTCCTCGCAAGTAAATTTCACTCCAGAGGAGAATCGGACAGGTATGTCAGGAAAAGCGAATGGCCATAAAAAAAGGTCCGCATGTGCCGAAGCAGCATGCGGACCTTTCGTATTCAAAGTCCAATAACTCGCGTTCCACTACCCCAGTCCCCCGGGAGTTGCTAGTGGTAAAATCAGTGGCAGGTCTTCTGGCTCACGAGTCATCCTCCAGGCGTCTTCCCGGTCTTTCAACCAGTGACATATTGCCTTTCGTCATCGTTTACAGCGGCGGGTCCGCGA
>JBGSQR010000560.1:0-10166 GCA_041737975.1 Geobacterales bacterium
AGAGGCTGCTGCAGAGGTGATTCGCCGGATCGACCAGGGTACTGATGTGGCCTTTATCACCATTGGCGATCCATTGCTTTACTCCACATTTATCTATTTGCTGCGAATTTTCAGAGAAAGCTATCCGGAAGTTGAAATCGAAATAGTACCCGGTATTTCCAGCATCAATACTGCTGCTGCGGTTGCCGGAATTCCGCTGGCTGAGGCGGAGGAGAAGATTGTAATTATACCGGCTACCAGTGGGATTGAAGCCATAAAGAATGCCCTGGATGATTATGATACGGTTGTTTTGTTGAAGGTTAAACCACTCTATGCGGAAATACTGCAGTTGCTCCGGCAAACTGGTCGTGCCGAAAGCGCGGTGTTTGTAGAGCGAGTTGGCGGGGCACGTCAGAAGGTGTTGACTGAGATTGATGCCATGGATGCACACACTCCGGATTACCTGTCATTGATGATCATCAGAAAAACCTGAAACACCAGCAAGCAATTTGACCTTTAAAACAGTAACACCCTTTCAAATTTCTGAAAGGGCGTTACTGTTTTAAAAGATGTTGCAGCTAGTTTAAAAAATCTGTCCGGCTGCCGGAGCGATTTCGTTTGATGGTGACTTGCTGCCGACTGCAGGTGCAGTGGTTGGTGCATTTGAGGGAGCAGCTGCTGGAACTGTCGGTGCCTGAGTCGCAGCAGGTGGCGTTACTAACGGTTTTGTCTGCTGGGCAGGTGCTAAAGGAGTTTCGATGGTTTTAACCGAACTCTTTTTCTCATTATTCTGATCATATTTCAGGTAAGAAAGCATTTCATCAAATTGCCTGCTGTAAACATCTGATTCCGATGTTTCGCGCAGCAACAGATCTTTGCGTTTTTCATCCAGTTTTTTTCTGATGCCGTCCAATGACTTGAATTTTACATTTGCCTTGCTGATCATGTTGGCATCCGCCTCACTGAAATCCGGATACTGCAGGTTGATCAGAGGATCATAGCTAAGTAAGCGGCTGCGAAAGTTCGGATACTCCCAGAGTGTTGTTCCATTGGCATCAAGTATCTGTGCCGATAAGACAAGATAGTTGTAATCACTGGTCAGCGACGCAAGCAGTGTGCTGGAAGAAACCTTGTCATTTTTGGTCAGGCCGCTGACTGTCAGCACCATGACTGCATCAAGCCTGTTTTTAGTTAAATAATTTTTTAATTCATCGTTTTTCCAGAAATACTTGTTGTATTCGATAGTTGCATCATTACGTCTTTCCCGACGGAACAGCAGGTTTTCAAAAAGCTGTTTTGGGTCACCGTCCATAATGGCGACGGTGTTGAAGTTTCCTGTCCCCTTAAGTTTGCGTACAAACTGTTGCTCATATTTACGGTTCATTTCATCCACAAGCTGTATCAGTTCTTCTTTCTGCGGATGCCTGATATCAGAACCGGCATCAACGACAATGGGAAGAACTCCCAGAGACTTGACCTTCTCGGAAAAAACATCGACCGGTACATTAAATCGATTCTGGGCGCAACCAAAGGACAGGAGAACCAACAGCAGTAACATGATTTTTTTCATTAACAGTCTCCTCGAAATAAGGGTAGTTTGATTGATTTTTAATAGTTGCTTATAGCAGATGAGCGTCAAATTTTCCAGTCAAATTGCTCCATAGGCATCCGGGTCTTTTCCATATTTGATTGACAAAAAAAACGTTCTTTCGTATTGTTTACCAACAAAAAAACCTGCTTATCAAGAGTGGTGGAGGGAAAGGCCCTGCGAAACCACAGCAACCGGCTATCAAAGCGTCAGGTGCTAAATCCTGCCGAAAGGCAAAGATGAGAGGTGCGCTGTCAATTTTTACAGCCCCTTCTCATTTATATGTGAAGGGGCTTTTTAATGTCCGTTGGACTTGTCAAGGAACAGTCAGTCAACTTTGAGAGCGGTATCAAGCTTGATAGCGGACGTATACTTGCGCCAGTAACCTTGACCTATGAAGCCTACGGCGTCCTCAATGCAGATGCTTCCAATGCCATTCTGGTTGAACATGCCTGGACCGGCAGTGCCCATCTGGCAGGAAAGCTCAGCGAGCAGGACACCAAGCCGGGCTGGTGGGATGTTATTGTCGGTCCTGGGCGTCTGCTGGATACGGACCGCTATTGTGTCATCTGCTCCAATGTCATCGGTTCCTGCTACGGCTCAACAGGTCCATCATCAATCAATCCCAAAACCGGCAAACGTTACAACCTCTCTTTTCCCGTCATTACGGTCCGCGATATGGTCCGGGCGCAGAAGCTGTTGATAGACCATCTGGGCATCAAACGCCTTTTTTCCGTTATTGGCGGCAGTATGGGCGGTATGCAGACCATGGAATGGGCCACTCAATATCCTGATTCGATTGCATCAGCCATAATTCTGGCCAGTACCTCCTGTTCATCTCCATTGGCAATATCTTTGAACAAGGCGGCCCGTTGGGCCATTTATAATGATCCGAATTGGCGCAAGGGTGACTACAAGCAGAACCCCAAGGATGGGTTGGCCCTTGCTCGCGGTATCGGCCACATCACCTTTCTGTCTGATGAGTCCATGAATGCCAAGTTCGGGCGGCGTTTTTCTGCCAGAGACGGTCAGTTTGATTTCTTTGGGCAGTTTGAGGTGGAGCGGTACCTGGAATATAACGGCTACAGTTTTGTGGATCGGTTTGACGCCAACTCTTTTTTATATCTGGCCAAAGCGTTGGACCTCTATGATGCCTCCTGGGGATATGAATCGCTCAGTGATGCATTCAGTGGCATCAAAGTACCGCTGCAGTTTTTTGCCTTTACCTCTGACTGGCTCTATCCACCCTACCAGAGCGAAGAAATGGTCAATTGTTTGCGTGAACTCGGCAAGCCGGTAGAATACCACTTAATAAACTCCAGCTATGGGCATGATGCTTTTCTGCTGGAGTATGATTCATTTGCTCCTCACATCAAGGCGTTTCTGGCCGGTATATCCTGTGGCGAGGCGAACTGAAACATGGAACCGGTAAGTGATGAGATCAAGGCCAGTCCTCTATTCAGAAAGTTGCGTCATGCTGCAGGCAAGGCCATTGCTGATTTTGAATTGATAAAAGAGGGCGACCGGATTGCAGTAGCTGTGTCCGGCGGAAAAGATTCCTACACCATGCTGCTAGTGCTGGATGATCTGCGTCGCCGGGCGCCGGTTAAATTCGAACTCCTGGCTGTGACGATTGATTCCGGTTATCCCGGTTTTCGCAGCGACGTAATTGAAGATTTTGTTAAAGCGCAGGGTATTTCCTGTCATATCGAGAAAACGACTCATTACGATATAATTGCCGAAAAACGCCGCCCCGGCTCATCCTATTGTTCCATCTGTGCCCGCCTTAAGCGTGGTGTTTTATATGGTCTTTCTGCGTCGCTGGGCTGCAATAAGCTGGCACTCGGGCACCACAGTGATGATTTTATCGAGACTTTGTTATTGAACCAGTTTTTCGTTGGTTCACTTAAGGCAATGTCTGCCAGCATGCTGGCGGATAATGGTGAAATAACAGTGATCCGGCCCCTGGTGTACGCCCGTGAAGAGGACATAATAAACTTTTCCAAACTGGCTGAACTTTCTGTTGTCAGTTGCTCCTGCCCTGTTCTTGAAAAGCCGGACATGCAGCGCAGCAGGATGAAGTTGCTCTTGAAACAGTTGGAGCAGGATATTCCCCATGTTAAAAGCAGCATGTTAAAAGCGCTCTCAAATGTGCACCCCCGCCATCTTCTTGATTCGGGGCTGATTAGGACAGATTCTGTTTCCCATGGAGAGTGATTGATTTCGGTCATGTTTCTGTTTCCTGACGTTTATTCCAAGATCAGCCATAAAGTCCAATACCGTAAAATACCCACCAACCGCTACAACGGCCACTCCTGCAATTGTTATCGCTTCCATGCCAGCACCCCCGAATAAATTATGAATTCAACATATCAGGGCGGTGTGACAAAATAAGTCATTTCGGTTTCTTTCGGTACAAATAAACATTGAAATTATCTGCTCATGCGCATAATAATCACGTTCAAATAGTGCATAACTGCAGGTAATTACGGGGATTAGCCTAATGGAAAATGAGAAGACGCAGCCAGCAAGCGTATGGGAGTGGCTGGAAACCAATCCGCCTTTGAAGGAGCTTTGTTTCAGGTACCCGCAGGAGTGGGAACAGGTTCAGCAGGAGCTTGCGCAAGCTCTTGCTGGAGGAAGTCAGGAGGCCCTGCAATCATTTTTGAAACGACTTTCGATCAAGGCCACACTCCCAAAAGGCAGCCTGAAGGGAATGCGTGGAACTAATAAAATATTAGAGTCCGGTTTGACGCATGTGATCAGATACCGAATGGCACACCTTGCGGTTAAGCAGCATCTGGTTTCGGTAGCCTCAGGAGTTGAAAGTGGCAAAATTCGCTTTAATTTTCTGAATGGTTTTATTGCCCAGAAGCTCCTGTTTTTCCAGGGGTTGGAACGTAAGCCGGTTTCAATGTTCTGGTTCAGGCTGCTCTGGCCGCTACTCTGGCAGAAAAGGCTGCTGATGCCGCTTGTACAACCGGAAGGGATTTACTGTTTCTATTCAAGCAATCTGATCAGTGGGTTGGCCGGTCTGATAGGGCAGCGGAAATGTTGTGAAATTGCTGCCGGTGATGGCACGTTAAGCAGGTTTTTGATGGCTAAAGGTATCAATATCACTGCAACCGATGATTACAGCTGGGAGCATAGTGTAAAATACCCTGACTGGGTCGTCAAACGTGATGCCAAAGAGGCTTTGAGTATGGATCGACCGGAAGTTGTTATTTGTTCATGGCCGCCTGCAAACAACGCCTTTGAAAAGCAGATCTTTAAGACCAGAAGTGTGCAGATGTATATTGTGATCGGCAGTCGTCATCAGATTGCAGCAGGGAATTGGGATGAGTACAGTCGGCAGGTTAATTTTGTATGTGAGGAAGAAAAAAATCTCAGCAGATTTGTGTTGCCGCCGGAGCTTGATTCGGCGGTGTATGTGTTTAGGAGAAAAGCCGGGGACTAGAGATCGGGGGCTGGGGACTGGAAAAGGCCTTTACTAGTTCCTAGTCCCCAGTCCCGGCCTTCAAGGTTCCCCCCGTTCTCCGTCGCCGGAAAGCATTACCAGATCAACCCGGCGATTTTTGGCGCGGTTCTCGGGGGTGGCATTATCGGCAAGAGGGCGGAATTCGGCGTATCCGGTTGCAGAGATTTTGTCCGGATCCACATCAAAATTTTTGATCAGGTATTTGAGTCCGTTTACGGCACGGGCTGTGGAAAGTTCCCAGTTGGAGGGGAACTGGCTGGTGTTGATCGGAATATTGTCTGTATGTCCTTCAAAACGTAGCGGGTTGTTGTACTGGGTCATCGCCTCTGAAATCGTGTTAATAAGTTCGTAGGCACTGGGCTTGATTGTTGCCTGGCCAGAGTCAAAAAAACCGGCCTCTTTCAGGCTGACAATCAGGCCGCGTCTGGTGATTGTCAGACTGACCTTGTTTTGTGCACCCTGCTTAACAAGATAGGCTTCAATAGAGGACTTGATCTGGCGGAAATCCTTTTCGTCAGCCCGTGTTTTGACCTGGCCGCGTACGGTTTTGGCACCGGGAACAATGGCAATTTCCGGTTTGATTGCCGGAACGACATTGGCTTGGGTGGAGGGCAGTATGTTCATTTTAGGTGATGGTGCACCGGATTGGACCATGCCAAAAGACTGTTGGATGGATGCCACGACCTCTTCGACTTTTTTCTTGTCGGTTTGGGACATGGCATATAGAACAACGAAAACCGCAAACAGCAGGGTAATGAAGTCGGCATAGGAAACGAGCCAGCGCTCGTGGTTGACATGCTTTTCAGGTTCTTTTTTCAGTGCCATAACAGAATCAGTGATCTCCGCCTACAAAGGCTTTCAGCTTTTGTTCTATAAAGTGAGGATTCTCGCCATTCTGGATTGCAATTAAACCTTCAAGAATCATTATTCGCCGCAGCATTTCTTCCTTCATTCGAATCTTCAGTTTTGTTCCGATCGGCAGACAAATAATATTGGCAATCATTAAGCCGTAAATGGTTGCAACGAAGGCTACCGCAATACCACCACCCAGTTTAGAAGTATCGGAAAGATTACCCATAACGTGAATCAGACCAAGAACCGCACCGATAATACCAATAGTAGGTGAAAAGCCGCCAGCCGCCTCGTAGAACTCAATGCTGTGTTTTTGGTGCTCTTCAAAGGCCATGATGTCGGCCTCCAGAGTTTCTCGCAGTTTCTGCGGGTCTATACCGTCAACAACAAGCGAGATGCCCTTCTTGATGAAGGGATCCTTAACCGCCTGTGCTTCCTGCTCCAGCGAAATTAAGCCGTTGCGACGGGCTTTGGTTGCGTAGTTGATGATGTCCTTGACAACACCTTCGTGATCAACCTTATTAGGTAGAAAGGCGATCTTGACATCTTTGAAGGCTTTAATTATGGACGCGAGTGGGAAACAGATAAAACATGCGCCGAATGTACCACCGAGAACAATCATCGCTGCAGTCGGTTGAATCAGCGCTGACATGTGTACGCCTTCGAGGGCCGCGCCGCCGAAAACAGCGCCGAAACCCATGACCAAGCCTATGACGGTTGCTAAATCCATTTTCTATAGCTCCCCGTGAAATGGTGTGCAACGCTTGTTACTGTTTGAAATCAGCGGTTTAATGCCGCTGTTCAGAGTAAAACTCTTGAAACGTCTGATATTGGACCTGCCCAGATATTTTTTACCGGTCGTGTTTCCGGCGCGTCTGAGTATTTTGGCTCTGTAGGAAATTATCTTGTTGATGATGTCCCGGGCACTGTCCATAACGATAAAGTGGTGGTCGTTGGATAAAGTAATGACAGTATCGGGTGTTTCTTCAATGCTGACAATATGATCAGGGTTTATAAAAAAATGCTGTTTATCCATCCGGGTAAGGAAAATCATAATAGTCCCTGCATATCGATTTAATGTTAACTATAAATAGCAAAAACTCTGTAAGGTCAAGCATTTTTTAAAGTTTTAGCCGCTTTGGAGCCCACTGTATCAAAGCTTGGAGTCAATCGCATCGAAATCGATATACCGTTCGGCATCGGAATTGATCAGATTGATCTTCTCCGTATCCTCAGGCCCGATTTTGGAAACATGTTCTTTTAGTCTATAGAATACATCGGCAGAAACGTCTGTAATCCGTATGTACGGAATATTGCTATCTTCGAGTATTTGTTGGGTTATACGGGACATGGGCACCTTGCCGCAGACTACAAGTCCTGTGATTTTATTTTTAAAATCAGGAATGTGGTGCAGGGTTGAGGCTGTAACAATCAATTCATCCCTTGATGTAGTCACAATCAGCAGGGTCGATTCGCCAAGCAGATCTATTACCCGCTGGGAGGAAGCTGAACCGAGTTGTATGGTATGACAGATGCGGCTTCGATCGTCCTGGCTACCCATCAGTGGCTGTTCCAGGAGTTCGGAAATGTGCTGAAGGGTCGGGTTGGCCAGAGTGGGTGAAAAGTTGTAGGAAGAAGCGACACTGATACCCAGTTTATCAAAGTACTTATGCATGTAGTGCAGTGAGGCATCTTTCTTTTCTGCGTTGATCTTGTTAAGCATCAAAAAACGCACATCTGCCTCTGCATCCTTGTACAGGGCCAGATTAAGTTCTACTGAATCAATAACACTGCCGATACCGCCACCGGAAACAATCATCACCGGTGCGTCAATTAATTTTGCAACCTGGGCATTGTTCATGCCTACTACCGAGCCGACTCCACAATGTCCGGCCCCTTCAATGATAAGAAAATCATTTTTCTTTTCAAGCTCTCTGACCGCTTTCAGTATTACTTTTGCTGGAAATTCAGGTGATAAAAGACCGTCGATATATTTTTTTGTGGAGTCATGAGTCAGAGTCAGTGGGGACATCAGGTGAAGATCTTCATCCAGATTGTAAACACTGGCGATCATTGCGGCATCAATGTCCATGGTGAAGCCTTTGTACTGTAT
Source organism: Geobacterales bacterium (assembly GCA_041737975.1). Lineage (GTDB taxonomy): Bacteria > Desulfobacterota > Desulfuromonadia > Geobacterales > Pseudopelobacteraceae > JBGSQR01. Next base: position 8,011 of record JBGSQR010000560.1, read on the forward strand.
GCACTTGGGGCCCACAGGCTTAATGAATCCAACCCGCCCATACTTTTTACGGGCAAGATGCATCAGTGACAGGCTGATGGTGGTTTTGCCACAATGTTGACCGGTTGCACCGATAAATATTTTTTTGCACATATGGTCTTCCCCGTTAAAGCAAGGTATTAAGCGTCCGTAGGGACAGAATCAGCTGCACAAACGGTAAAATTGTTCTTCACCAGTATAAAATCTGAGAATTCGCACACCCATTCCGCTTTTCTTGACCAGATGAAAGAGGTTCTGTGGCACTTTCTTGGCCCACATGACCCTCCCTTCCAGCTTGACTGTTTCACCGCTGTCCAGCAGAAATTCAAGAGTCAGTTTTGTGTCCGGGCTACAGACGTTGGCGGACCTGATAAAGACACCGGTTTGTGAGATATCTTCAGTAAAGGCGACCCGGCTGGCACCGTCAATACCGAAATTAACACGGATGCGTTTTTTGAAGCGTGTAGGTTCCCTTTTGACCATGCCTGTAACCTCACATATTAATCGGACGTAAATATTAGTAAATTATTGCATTTATACCATGATTGCCGGTAAAGACACACTGTTTAATCTGTCGGGTATCTGCAAGACAACTTGAGAGACAAAATGCATTTTAAGGAATAAAAAAGGGTTAGCTGCATCAACTAACCCTTTAATGCAATTGACAACAGTGTAATAGCTAACCCACTTCACTTTCACATTCTTCCATCATTTTACGAATTTCGTCATCAGGAATATCAGGCAATACAAAAACACCCTGCTGATCCTTTTCGACCCGGGTAATTCCGGGGAAACGCTTTTCCAGAACCTTTATTTCCAGAGACTGTTGCTTGATAGTGGCCAGCAAACGCCTGTTTTCGGCCTCCAGGTCGTATTTTTCAATTGCCGAGCGAATGGCGTATTTCAGTTCGTTATCATTCCATGGTTTTGAGAAAAAACGGTAGATTTCGCCCTGGTTGACCGCTTTTATGGCGGCTTCGATGGAGGCATGCCCGGTCAGGATAATGCGAACGGTATGAGGATATTTTTCTCTGACCTGACTGAGAAATTCTGATCCCTGCATTCCGATCATCCGTTCGTCTGAAACTACAACTTTAAACGTCTGCTCTTTCATGATCTTAAGAGCCTGTTCACCACTGGTTACGGATTCTATTTCGAATGCAGTATCAAAAAGAGCCCGTTTCAAAGCTGAAAGAACGTTGGCTTCATCGTCTACCAGCAGGATTCTATTACTCATCTGTAACTCCTTTAATTTTCAGGAATGTTTTTCCCGCTCTTCTCCGCAGAAAGGACACATAAACCATCCGTTTTCCAGCGGCATGTGACAGCTTTTGCAGCAATTCCGTCTAAACACACCGCAGTGCGGACAGAAAAGGAATTTGGAATCTATATTTTTTCCACATGCATCGCATTTACGTTCCAGGCGAACAGTTGGTCCAATCACCCTGACGACCTCGTCAAGAGTGGTCCAGCCTCTCCTGACCTTTTCAAGGCCGTCTTCCTGCAATGTTTTCATGCCATTGATGCGGGCCAGGTTCAGCAGGTCCGATTCCTTGTAGTCGCCCCCAACCAGTTGCCGGTAGTCATCATTCATGACCAGCATTTCGTAGACACCTACACGTCCTTTGTAACCGGTGTTGTTACATTTTGAACACCCCTGCCCGACAGTGACATTGGTTCCGAAGAAGTCTTTCGGCAGGCGTAACAGTTCCATTGCGGCAAAATCAGGTTCGACCTGGGCAGCACAGCTGGTACATACTTTACGCACCAGACGCTGGGCAATAACTCCTTCCAGAGCTGAAGCGATGATATATGGTTTTATTCCAATGTCAACCAGTCGTGTAATTGATGCCACTGAACTGTTTGTGTGCAGGGTTGAAAGGACAATGTGGCCGGTTAAGGCCGCCTTGAAGGCCACATCGGCAGTATCAAAATCCCTGATCTCGCCAACAAGTATTACATCAGGGTCCTGTCGAAGTGTTGCCCGCAGCACTTGGGCAAAAGACAGTCCGATTTTTTCATGGATAGAGACCTGATTGGCCTCCTCCAGAAAATACTCAACCGGCTCTTCAATGGTTTCAAAATTTTTGCTCGGGTTCATCATTGCAGACAGCAGTGAATAAAGCATGGTGGTCTTG
>JBGSQR010000413.1:0-10719 GCA_041737975.1 Geobacterales bacterium
CGCCGGTTATGGCAGAAGAGGCGCATATGACGATGAAAGTTATATATCTAACGCCAACTATGAGAGGTCCAGTTCCAACCTCTATGCCAATGCCTCTTACGACCTGAACGCTGCTATTCGTATAGCGGTAGAATATCAGTACCTGGAATCAAGATACGGCAATAACACTGCTGGTACCTCAGACAAAGGCATAGCAAACGTTTACCGTACGGCACTTTACTATTTCTTCTAACTGGAAATTTGGCGCTTTGCAGCATTCATCTGATTGACAAAGGAACCGTATATGATAGCACTCAGAGCATTTTTGATAGTAATTCTGTTTATACTGACGGCCTGTGCCACTCAAAATGCATCAGTCCAACCTAATAGCGAATATGTTGAAATACCAAACCCGGCGCTCACTATGACTCCCGGTGCTTCTTCAACAATTCTGGTTCCCAGAAACTATGTGGAGGAAGGGGTACCTCGCGGAAGTGAACTGGTAAAAAGAGGGTATCAAAGTGTCGTCGGTGGTCAATCAGGGGAACTACGGCAAGAACCGGCACCAGCAGTCCAGCCGGCACCTGCGGTTCAGAAATGATGAAAGATGCAGGAGGATTCTTGACCTAGTTTATGTCAACTCCATTGGAATCGCTGCAAGATCAACAAAAGTTTCACAAGGCTCCTGAAAAGAGCCTCCTTCATGCAATGGGGGGGAGAAATCCCCCCGCTTTTTAGTTTATGCTGTTTGATTTACATGATGATAAAATATCTTCAATCAAAGATTTCCCTGTCGCCACAACAAATTATCAAATTGATAACCACCCTATCAAAAGAAGAATCACCCCTACCGCATTCAGCCCACAAATCTTTTAATATCATGCAGTTATACAACTATTGCAAATGGCACACTCACTGCAACAGTTAACATAACTACCAGTAAGAATAGATGCAGCATTCAATCAATCAATCAATCAATAAAAAATTACTAAATTTTTATGCAGTTAAACTCAAATTAGATTTCAAACCTTATATCCGGAGTGATTTATGATTTCATTTGAAGAAGCCAGAGACATCATACTAACTTCCGTATCACCCGTTGGTACGGAACGCATAAACCTTCTCGATACTGCAGGCCGTGTATTAGCTGAAGACATGATTGCCCCCTGGGACATGCCTCTGTGGGATAATTCTGCCATGGACGGGTTTGCCGTGAATGCAGCCGATTTCGGCAAAACGCCCTGCACTTTGAAGGTTAGTGCTTTTCTACCAGCAGGTGCCAAGGCCGATGGTATTAGAGTTGAACAGGGAAGTGCCGTCAGGATCATGACCGGTTCTCCAACGCCTCAAGGCTGTGATGCAGTTGTTCCGTTGGAGGAAACCCAAAATGACGCGCTCTCAGTAACCCTACTGGGCCCGGTCAAGACCGGTGACCATATCCGCTTCAGAGGCGAAGATGTTCCTGAGGGGGCGATCTTCGCCCGGGCAGGATCGATCATTCGCCCCCCGGAGGTAAACATCCTGGCCAGCTTCGGCATGGCACTGGTTCCGGTGTATCGACGTCCGACCGTTGCAATCGTGTCCACCGGCGATGAACTTGTAGAGCTGGGCAAAACGCCGGGACCAGGCGAAATAATTAACAGCAATGCACTGTCATTAGCAATTGCCGTACGGGAAGCAGGTGCAGTACCACTGATTATAGGTATTGCCAAGGATTCAAGAGAAAGCCACCTGGAAAAACTGCGGGATGGACTACGGGCTGACGTAATGATCACCTCAGCCGGCGTATCTTCCGGAGATCTTGATCTGGTAAGAGCTGTACTGGAAGAGCTTGGTACACAGCAACTATTCTGGAAGGTCGGGATCAAACCCGGAGGACCGACCGCCTTTGCCATGAATGGAGTAAAGCCGGTATTTTCTCTGCCCGGTAATCCGGTCTCCACCATGATAACATTTGATGAATTCGTACGACCAGCCCTCCTCAAAATGCAGGGGTTCAGTCGTGTATTAAGACCAATCTTTAAAGCAACATTGCGAGAAGAGATCATCAAAAAACAGGGCAAGGTTCAAATCATGCGCATCCGTCTGGAGCGCGAAGATGGACGTTGGTACGCGTCGTCGGCAGGAAAACAGCAGACGGCAATTCTCAAAACCATGGTAGATGCCGATGCACTCGCCGTACTGCCTGCAGCAAACACAAGATTCAAAGCAGGCGAAGAGGTCGATGTACATTTTTATGGAAACCGTATCGACCTGGTCTAATTCCGATCCTCACCAACAATTACCCAACGGGGGCAGTCCATGCATAACACGATCGTTGTTTTTACAAAGGTTCCAAAATCAGGAGAAACCAAAACACGCCTTACGACTGAACGGGGTGGAATTTTAACACCTGATGAAGCCAGAGAGTTATACGAGGGGTGCCTTCTGGATGTGATAAATGTCTGCATTGCTGCAAATAGCGGTGATGTGCGTATTTGCTACAACCACTCAGGCGACATCGACTACCTGGAGGAACTGCTTTCAAAGGTAAACGACCGGACTAAGATAAAAGAAGTCTACGCCGACAAAGGCGGTAATTTCGATCAGTGCATGCAATATGCTGCTGACTATATTCTCTACGAAAACGGGTCGATAAAATTGGCAGACAGCATCGTTATTGTCGGCGGTGATATTCCCACTCTGCAGCCCTACATTCTGAAGGACGCCGTCAAAAAACTGAAAAAACTTGCTTGTAGCGATGCAGGAATTTCCTCTGCACACAACAAAGGCAGATCAGACCAGCATCTGGGAGCAGCCGTCGTGGAAGGTGCCTGTCAGGAAGGCGGTTTCTCGCTGATTGGCTACACCTATACCACCCCTTTTGACTTCACCGGGGTCTTTTACAATCAAGACGGTATAACCGCCCTGGACATGCTGGTGGCAAAGGCATCCGATAACAGGATTCCACTGGGAGTTGTGGAGGCCATTCCGGATGTGGATATACCGGTCGATCTTGCAAGTATGATTCCGGTTGTAAAGGCCCAGAGACTGGCCTCTTATCACGACGAGAGCATCATGGTACCGGTACATACGCTGAAGATACTGGAAGAGATCGGACTGGAGAGCAATGCTCAACCGCCAGGGCGGTAGGCGATTGACACTCTGAAACAAAAGAACCTAGCAGGTGAAAGGAAGACCATTGAACAACATTGAACTGTCCGAATCATTTAAAAAACTGCTGACCCTGCGCTGGTCACCTGTTGCCGTAAAATTGCTGAAGAACGGAGAAGATCGCCCAAGCGGCATTTCCGAGCCATCCACACCTCTGCGGCATTGCCAGGCCATTACAGCAGCCAGACGCGGAAACAGCATTTACATGCCTCCCAGCAAGCATGCCTGCCCGGACGGCTCGGCCATAATGGGACTGGTTCCCATGTCACCAAAATTGCGTTCCGGCGAACTGTATTTGCTCTTTAAAAAACTGCCCAACATCGAATGCGCCCAGAAAATGATCGCTTCCAGGCCGGAATTCAAGCCTGGAACATACAGAGCCTCAGTAGTTGCGCCTCTGGAAGAGGCCCAGTTTGAACCTGATGTGGTTATTTTTACTATTTATCCGGAGCAGATCATGTGGCTCTGCTGCGCATCAAGCTATGGCAGCGGAGACAGGCAGATTTTCCACACCTCCGGATACAACTCCACCTGCGCGGACCTGACTGTACAGGTCATGCAGAGTCAGAAAATGAATATTTCCTTTGGTTGTTACGGTGCCAGAGCGATCAGCGATATTAATGATTTCGAGGCCTATCTGTCTGTTCCGTACTCGCAACTATCCTATCTCGTCGAGTCTCTGGAAAAACTGGCTGTAAAAAGTATTCCCGAGGCACGCAGAAAGATTTATATGCCGCCGGTTATTGATGATGTCAGTCAATCAGACCTGCCCGAGAATTTATCAGTAAACATAAAAATCAATCTTGACCGCTGTAATGGCTGCGCTCTATGCGAGGCCTTCTGCCCGGAAGCTGTCATTGAAATGACAACCGTCGGCAACAGTTTAAAAGCTTCAGCAACTGAACCGGAAAAGTGCTGCACCTGTTACACCTGTGTCGGCCAATGCCCGCAGAAAGCAATCCAGCTGGAATTGCGTTAAAACAGTTTCTTATCTTTAAGGAGAATCACCTTGAGCTATGAAATTTCTTTTGCCACCCATGAAGAAGAAGATTATTTGCTGGATATACTGCTGGACAGCAATATGGAAATTGCCGGTGACATCCAGGATCATGTAGTAATAAGAAAAGCCGATCAGGTCATTGGAGGCGGCATGCTGACTGCAACCTCGAAAGACGTGTTTCACCTGATTGTGTTTGCAGTCAAGGATACTTTCCGCAGCAGCGGGGTCGGCAAATTCCTGATCAATGCATTGATAAAGGAACCCTGGCTCTATTGCAAAGATTGTGAAACGAATTTCCCCTCCGGCTTCAGGATTACCACCGTAGCCAAAGGCGAAAGCTCGGAGTTTTATAGTAAAGTCGGCTTTGTTGCCTGCGATTTCAGCGAGCTTGCCGACCCATTCTCTGAACAGTGCATCGGCTGCCCGGATATAACTGCCTGTGGCCCGGTAGCCATGGTCTATACCGCTTAACTAGTATCAATTCGGAGAAACGGCTTTGACTGATATTTCATTTAAAATCATGGGTTCCGGGGCCGGCCCAGGCACGCCTTCTTTTTTTTGCGATTGCATCGGATGCAGAGAGGCGCATAATAATCCTGCTTTAGCAAGGACGCGCAGCGGCGCCCTTATTACGGACGGAAAGTACAATATCCTCCTGGACACTCCTCCAGATATCCGTTTCCAGTTGCTTCGGGAAAATATCCACGGCATCGAACAGATATTTCTTACACATTGGCATTACGACCATTTCGGCGGACTGGGTGATCTTGAATACTACGTCAAGCTGCACCGCAAAGAGCCGATCTCTTTATATCTGCCGCCTTCGGCCGTAGAGCTGTTCGAAAGCGCCTTTCCCAATCTGGGCGAAGTTTTTCAAACTATCCCCTGGAGCTTTTTCGAGCCCCATATTTTCGACAACTTTTCGATCATGCCGCTTCCGGCCAATCACAGCATTGAAACCGCCGGTTTCCTGATCACGACCACGCAGAATCGACTGGCATACTTTCCCGATACTGCCGGCCTTCCCGACGAGACCGCCAAAATGGTCGACGGAGTTGACCGGCTTGTCTGCGATGCAACCTTTTATGGTGACAACTGGTATCCCCATAGCCACATGTCTGTAGATGAGGCCATCGAACTTGGCCGCAAAGTGAATGCGGGAAAAACAATACTTACTCACATGTCGACCCATTACAGTCAGCCTGTAACCGTTTCTGAACTGGAACAAACACTTTTACTACATCCTGATGTTTGCGCAGCCTATGACGGGATGCAGATTATTTTGTAACAGGACAAATGAACTCAATGAAAAAATCCCTTGGTGCAAAACCGCTTGCGTTACCATCACCGGTCTGGGTGATCGGAAGTTATGCTTCTGACGGCCAACCCAATCTCATGGTAGTCTCGTGGGGAGGCATCTGCTGCACAACCCCGCCCTGCATTGCAATATCAATTCAGAAAACCCGCAAGACCTACATAAACATTCTTGATTCAAAAGCCTTTACAGTCAATGTGCCTTCCATGCTGTACCTGGTGGAGACAGACTATCTCGGCATGGTTTCAGGTTTTGATGCCGATAAATTTACTGCTTCAGGATTAACAGCCATCAAAAGTGATCTGGTGAATGCGCCCTACGTCAAGGAGTTCTCCCTGAATCTGGAGTGCGGCCTGCTGAAGACAGTCGACATCGGCTCGCACACCCAGTTTATTGGTCAGATACTCGACGTAAAAGCCGATCATGCAGTACTTGGTCAAAATCAGCTGCCTGACGCGGCAAAAGTGGATCCAATAATCAGTAGTGCCAGCAACAGAGCCTATTTCTCGCTTGGCGGTTATCTGGATCAGGCTTATTCGCCGGGGACTCTGATCCATGAAATTATAAAGTCAAGCCAGATAGTATGACCACGCATATTAAGCCTGCACAGAATGTTACTTCGGCTGCGCCGACGCCACAAGATCATCGAGCGATTATAAACAATTCAATCTCTAAGGATCGCTATCCTGTTACAACAAAATCCGACTTTGATATTGATACAGTGGCTTCTCTTGCTCTGAAGTCGGACGGCACTTCAACCAACCCCAATCAACTGATCAGAATTGATGGCATAATCGGGCGCAGGGATTTTCTCACAGAGATACAACAGAAAATCATAATTGTTGCAATTATGCTTATTCACGATTTTAAAAAAAACGACAGTTCAACAATTGTATGCAGATTGCCTGTTGATGAATTCATCCGGATCTGCAGCCTGGATCAAAAAGAGGATTTCCAGCAACTAACGGATATAATCGAAAATCTGCAGAAAAAAGGCATTTGGCTGTATGACATCGCAGAAAAGAAGCTGACGCGAAGCTTATGGTTTCAATCAATCGAATATACTGCGGACGAAATTGCATTTCAGTTTTCCGAAAACATTATCCCCTTGATTGCAAAATTCGCCCTTTTTGATGCAGAACATCAGCTGGTAAAGGGTCTTCAGTACAAAGGAAAACATACACTTGCGGTTTTTTCGATCATTTGGGAGTTGAAAGAAAAAGGTCTCATAGAATATTCAATTCCTCAACTGATGCGTCAGCTAGCTCTGGAACATACGAGATACTCATATGGACAGCTGAAGCTCAGGGTACTGGAACCGGCATTTGAGGAAATATATTCCTGGGACGATGCCATTTTCGTTCGTTTCGGTCCGACATATTCTGGACGCAGAGTGGAAGGTGTCTGGCTTGAGATAACAGTGGGCGAGGAAGCCAGAGAATTGAGAAGAAGTGAGCCTGAATTTAAAGTGGCTCTCCCTGAACAAAAACCGTCCAATTTGATGAAAACCGAAATTACTCATAAATAATGATTCTACCGGGCATTTCAGACACCTTTAAATCGCAGCCACATCAACTATAGAATTCTTGAAATCGTCTCAGGTATTATCAAATTGATAATTACCTTGCCATATTTTACCGAAACTCCCCCACCAGACCCGCGCAAATCTCATTATTACAGGGTTTTATCAATTATATTAGTAATGGCATAATCGTTGCTATTCATCTATTGCAGCAGAAATACGGTTGCAATAGATGATTTTTGCCATTGAAATCAGACCGGCCACCACAAAAATGGATTGGCATAAAAGGACATAATAGAATGAACAGGTTCGGAGAGTGTGTTGAGAAACATGGTGAGACATTAGTCAAGGGTTCTATCCACTGTTTACAGATGAATCTTGGATATGCCTGTAATCTGGCGTGCAAGCACTGCCATCTGGAAGCTGGCCCACATCGCAGCGAAAAAATGAACCGGGCAGTGATCGATGACTGCATTCGTTTTACAGAGAGGATGTCTATCAAGGTTGTGGACATTACCGGAGGTGCACCGGAACTAAATCCACACTTTAGATATCTGATTAAACGCCTCAGAAGCCTGGATTCGGTAAACAGCATACTGCTCAGGAGCAACCTGGCTATACTTGATGATCCCGAATATGCCGACCTACCTGAGTTCCTAAGCATTCACAACGTAGATGTTATCGCTTCCCTGCCTTGCTATCTGGAAGAAAATGTCAATGCCCAACGTGGCAACGGCGTGTATGACAAAAATATCCGCATACTGAAAAAACTGAACCATCTGGGCTTTGGCACTTCAGGACCGAAACTGCATCTGGTCTATAATCCCGGGGGAGATTTTCTGCCCGGCCCGCAACCAGCTCTTGAAGCCGCGTACAAGGAAAATCTGGGTCAGCAACACGAAATTTCCTTTAACAATCTTTATACCATCACAAACATGCCAATTGGACGGTTCCGTAAGGAACTGAAGCAGAAAGGCCTATTGGGCACATATGTAAAGCTGCTGGAAGATAATTTCAATTCCGCCAACCTGGAAAAAGTGATGTGCCGAAACCAGATCAATGTGGACTGGCAGGGCAAGGTTTATGACTGCGATTTCAACCATGTGCTACAACTGCCCATTGATGTAGCTGACACTTATATCGGAAATGTGTCGGCCAGTGACCTGACCGGTACATCCATTCAACTGGGACAGCACTGTTTTGCCTGTGTTGCCGGATCAGGAAGCAGTTGTCAAGGCAGCCTTGATCAACTGGAAATTTGAAAAAATCATATCAATTCATCAGAAGGATATTAAATGAAAATTCAACTTAATAGACGTGCTGTACTAAAACTGTCAATTGCCGCTGGTGTTACGTTTGCAGCAGGCAGAATTTTTAAAGCAGCACATGCTGCAACAGTGGATCAAAGTCCGATTAATAAACCCGAATTTGCAAAAAAACGATTTCTGAAATCCATGAACTGTTCCCAGGCAGTCCTGGAAACGTATGCACAGACTATAGGTATATCAGTAGAGCAGGCCCGCAGAGTGGCAGCGGCATTTGCAGGAGGGATGGGAATTGGCAGCGAATGCGGGGCAGTTACCGGGGCTCTAATGGTGATCGGTATGAAATACGGTAAAACGTCTGACAGTGATTCACGCGCTGACGGTGAAACATTTAAACGCGTAGCAGAGTTGATTAAGGAATTCAAAGCAAAACACAAACATATCGGATGTTCCGAATTACTTGGAACAGACATGGGTACACCTGAAGGAGTTAAAAAAGCTGCTGATTCAGGCTATTTCACTTCTCGCTGCCCCGAATACGTTAAATCAGCAATTGAAATTCTTGAGAAAATAACGGTGTAACCTTTTCATCAACTTCTGCCAGCAGGTACCGGGGCCGAGGCTTCCAGCCCCAGTTCCTCCAGCACCCGGATGGTTCTCTTCGGCGTCAGGATGTTCGGGTCATATTTTTCAGCCAGTCGCATGGTTTTCAGTACCGAAATGAAACCGGCCAGGTCAACCGGCACATCCACATCCGGCACCATCTCGACGATGCCCAGCGGTATGTTTTGTTCCATGGCCTTGTAAGAAACCATATCAAGCGCCGTGACGCCATCCTGATTATAGAAGACCCCGTCAAAGTTAAACGGCGTACTGCAGGTGTAGCCCAGCATATTAAAGCCGCACTCCTGATCAGCGGACACCACCAAGGCAGCGCCGATAGACGGGTTGGCACCCAGGCTGACCCGGCAGTTATGATCGGAAGACAATACTTTCAGCTTTCTCACAGCATCCCTGACTGCAGCCGGCTGAAGAGAAGGCATGTCTCCTCCTAAAATCAAAACAGTGTCGGCCAGTCTGTCCGGCTGCCCATTTTTGAAGATATAGTCGGCAGCATACTGCATCCCTTTATCAAATGTGCCGCCGTTGTCCGGGAATACCTCCTTAATGGAAGCCGGATTCATAACCGTTCCCAGCAAATGATCCAGGTAAGCCACGTCGCCACCCTTGTCATGGCAGATATACACGTCACAGATGTTGGCCGCAATGCAACAGTCAATCACATCCAGCAGAGTGGCTTCGTAAAAATCCTTGGCCTCCTCCGCAGACAATATGCCGCCCCGCTCAGTCATCAGCCTGGTTTTAGTCTCGCCGGCCTTGGGGATCTTTGTAAAAACTACGATTGCGTTGATCAATGTTTGCCACCTCAAAATATTATTGTTTTTCCCGTATTCAAGGCATGTTTCTTGATTGTATAGATACAGAGTGATCAGAATATTTCCGTAATTATAACGAAAGGTTTTTTTATGTGTTGGTCATGCAACCCGTATTGCGGCGGCTGTAAACCGCCAAAGCCGAAACCGATTAAATGTCCGAACTGCAAGACATATTGCTTTCCTGAACTGCTAAAATGCAACAAATGCGGAGCCATACTGCCTGAACAACCAAAACCTGAACCGGTCCTGTGCCTGTCTATTGGTAAAATCTGCGCCACGCCCTGCGGAAAGCACAAGAAGGTTCCGCTGGACGGCATTGAAAACATTTGTAAGTGGCATGTCGAACCGGATACCGGCCGGAAACTTGATTAAGAACGAGATTTGCCCGTAAAATAAATAACCGAACAAACTCAACGCTGCGAGGTCGCCAATTTTAAAGCCAGTCCGACAAAAATAGTCCCTGCCACACGATTAAGTATTTTCTGAGCCCTGGCAGATCGCCTGAACCGGTCGCCAAATGCTCCGGCCAGCAGGCTGATTGCGCCGAAAATAATAATTGTCGCCACAATGAACAGCCCGCCCAACAGAAGGAACTGCAAGGCAAGAGGCCCTTTGAGCGGATCTACAAACTGCGGTAGAAAGGCCAGAAAGAAGATTGAAACCTTGGGATTGGTGATATTCATGATCACACCACGGCCATAAAGCTTGCCGGTACTAAGCTGCTCAACCCTGCCCTCACTCCCGGTTTCCGCATCGGTGCGAAATGACAGCCAGGCCAGATAGACCAGGTAACCCACCCCGGCAAATTTCAGCAGAGTAAAGGCCGTGGAAGATGCCGCAAAAACCGCCGCCAGCCCCAACGAGACCGCGGTAGTATGAACCAGAATGCCTGTGCACAGCCCCATTGTAACCAGCAATCCGGCCTTTTTGCCATGCTGTGCAGCCTGGGCCAGTACAAACAGGTTATCCGGGCCGGGTGCCAGAGCCAGAATAATAGATGTCATGAAAAACAGTGACAGAACGCTGTAATCGAGCATATTTACTCCTTA
>JBGSQR010000436.1:0-1631 GCA_041737975.1 Geobacterales bacterium
GCTCCTGGTTGGTTGTCAAGAAAATATACTGTTATAATTAATATGTGCATATACAGGCGAACGCTAAAAACCATGTTTAATAAGGGTTTTGACTGTTTTTTAATTAATTTGTAATGATAAAAATGCTTTTTTTCATACATATTTTTCTTGACAGGTTAATAAACTACTGTTATCGTAAATAGCATATAGTCGACTATTAATGTTAACAGAAACATGGATTAGTAATGAACAGCAGAAGGAGGCTCTCTGTTCATAACTTTATTCATCAACGGCAAGTATCAATTATGATAATAAATATTTTGATATTTCTGTTTCTGTGGATAATAAAACAGTTCGACCAAAGGAGATTTTTATGAAAAGAATTGTATCTCTGTTTCTGCTTTTGGCTCTTTGTTTTGGAGCCGTTTTTGCAAAAGGGGTTAAAGAAACAGCTGCACCCGCCGAGGTTTTGGAGCTTACGGTTCATACCGTACAGGCTCCCAATGACCCCAGCTCTTTGGGAATGTTAAAATTTGCAGAGACATTAGAGCAAGTATCTGGCGGAAAGATGAAAGCCAAAGTTTATACCGGTGCTCAACTATTTGCCCAGGATACCAATATTGACGCGCTCAGGCAGGGCATGCTCGATATAGAGATACTGGGTATGGCTGGCTACGAGGAGCAGATTCCTTATATGGGTATGTTCACTTCTGCATATATTTATACAAGCTGGGAACATGCCAAAAGGTTTTATTCCAGTGATCGCGGACAACAGTTTTATACTGAAATTGCGAAAAAACTTGGAATTCGACCATTGGGTGAATATTATTTTGGTACCAGAGAACTTGATCTTCGGGATATCGGCAGGGTAGTAAAAATGCCGGCTGATCTGAAAGGTGTTAAACTGAGAATGCCCGGCGGTACTTCATGGCAGGCTCTTGGAAGTGCCTTGGGAGCAAATCCGACTCCCCTTAGCTTTGGTGAAGTATATATGGCATTGAAGACAGGAACGGTAGACGGACAGGACAATCCGCTGCCAACAGACATGGCGTCAAAGTTTTACGAAGTCACCAAGTATATAATATTGACAGATCACCTGGTTTGGTGCCTCCATCCGGTAATCAATGAACAAAAATGGCAGAGTTTCAATTCCGAACAGAAGAGTTGGGTAATGAAAGCCGTACAAGCCTGGACTGATTATTCTTCAAAGATGGTGCAGCAGCAGGAAGCGGAATTACTTGATTTTTTTAAGACTCAAGGGATGGAAATCATTGAGCCAGACAAAGCTGCATTCATTCAGCATGCGCGGGATTATTATAAGGCTAATCCAAAACTGACAGAAAAATGGGATATGGATCTTTATAATTATATTGCATCACTTGCAGATAAATAGCCGGGACGGTTATTTAAAGTCATCACAGAATATCTGATATGAGGCCTTTTCTGTAATAACGGAGGGGCCTCAATATTTTTGCAGTCTAATTGATTCCAGGGGGTACCAATGTTACATAATAAAAAAATCCCGATTCTTCGGATCATTTCCTTTTTCGCCGATGTTATCGAGATTTATCTTCCTGCATTATCCTTCAGTGTCATGATAATTACATTCTTGATTGGAATCTTTTTCCGCTACTTTCTCAATAATCCACTTA
>JBGSQR010000448.1:0-1715 GCA_041737975.1 Geobacterales bacterium
GGCCGGTGGGTGAGGGGGCGAAGCGACCGGTTATTGATTTGTGTTGAGGAATAGTTGTCATAGGGGAGCAGAAAAAGGGACGCGGGACTGGGGACTAGCAAAAGCTTTTGACTTTACCAGTTCCCAGTCCCTAGTCACCAGTCCCTTATATTAAGCATGGAAAGAGCAGCAGTAATCCGACACAACAGGCACTTTCATCAAGAATACTGAATTGGCCGGAACATTAAATGATTGGCCACCGACAATTTTTGTCCAGGCACTGTCGCCTTTCATCTGCCATTCCAGTTCACCAGAGAGGATCTCCATAATTTCTGCAGCGCCGGTGGAGAACTCGTAATCACCTGCCTGCATGATGCCGAGGGTTTTTTTGCTGCCGTCAGGGAAAATGACGGTATGGCTGGCGACTTTGCCTTCAAAGTAGATATTGGCTTTCTTTACTACGGTTACGTTGTTGAATTCCGACATACATCCTCCATAAGTATTTTGTTTTTGGATTGGTATTTATAACTGTAATTATTCGTGATTGCAATCGAGATGGCGTTGATTTCAGGCAAGACCTGCGAGGTTTCCAAAACCTCGCAGGTCTTAAAATATGCTATCCGATCACCATCTGCACATATTTTTTTACTGTCCGGCGATCCAGCTGTGTACGGCGCGAGACTTCCTCATAGGTACCGAATCGCTTGTAAAGTAGGTTGCAGTAATTGGCTAGCAGGTTTTCGGCATTCATTGTACCGTCTGCAAAACTCCGGGTCAGGCTGTCACCGCTATCGTCCTGTTTTTCCACTGCCTTGCTCCCCTGATAATGGCCGGTCAGGATAATCCGTTTTACCGCCTGTTCCAGTTCGCGCACATTGCCAGGCCAGTGGTAGGCGGCACCGGTTTCACGTTTTAGCACCTTTTTGATGAGCTGCTTTTCCCGGTCCGTTGATTCTCCGGCTAGTCGTGTCAGTATGTTTTCCAGGAGCCGGTCCAGTTCTTCCGGCGTTTCCTGCAGCCGTTGGCGTAATGTGGGCAGGGTAATGATATTGGAACATAGACGATAGTAGAGATCATCCCTGAATTTACCGCTGCTGCGAAGGTCATTTAACGGACGGTTGGTGGCGGCAATTATTCGACCGCTGAAACGTCTCGTTTCATGACTGCCGACCGGTGAATAAATGCGTTCCTGCAGTACATTCAAGAGCTTGATCTGGACCGGGATGCTGATGTCGCCAATTTCATCCAGAAAGATGACACCATGGGGCGCGCAGCGGCTGAATAGCCCATCGTGGGCCTCAATGGCGCCGGTGAAGGCTCCTTTTTTATGGCCGAACAGTTCCGACTCCAACACCCCTTCGGAAAACTGGGACAGGTTGGTTGCCAGGAAGTTGCGGGTAAAGCTGGTGGTAAAACGGCTGCGGGCCGGGTCGTAGGGTATGAAGCCGGAACGTCCGATGGCCGCCGCCGCAGCCCCTTTGCCGGTGCCGGTTTCGCCCAGCAGCAGTATGGAGAAATCCTCCATGCGGTTCCAGAGCCGTGATTCAAACCAGCGAATATCGTGTGTGAATACGCAATCCCACAGATGTTTGCGTAGTTCAACCATAGAAGTTGAATCACCGGTCAGGCCGTTTTTTATGAAATAATAGGCCCGACGCAGCTGGTAAAAGATGGCAAAGAACCTGAGTGATTCCGGTTCGCTGAAGCCGAAGTCAGTCAACTCTTTCAGGGCCTCC
>JBGSQR010000449.1:0-1635 GCA_041737975.1 Geobacterales bacterium
CGAACGCCCTGCTCGATATGCATATCGGAAAAAACATCCAACAGGGTCTCGTGATTCAGTTCAAAATCCAGGTCACCCTGCAAGCTGATCTGTTCCATAGCCTTCAGCAGATACAACTTACCCACATCATGCAGAAGTCCGGCCAGATAGGCCTGCTCTGCCAACTCCCGGTGACCGCTGCTGATTGCCAGGGACTTGCATCCGGTTGCACAGGAAAAAGAATGAAGCCAGAGTTTCTTCAACATGTCATTTACTACCGGCAGGCTGGAAACATGGAGCGAAGACTGTGATGCCACCATGGCAAGATTGATTATCTGCTTCGTGCCCAGGCGGTTTACCGAGTCCTTGATAGTCTCCGATTTACAACGCCCGGCATAGGCGGATGAATTGGCCAGACAGAGTATCTGGATCGACAGGGCCTGATCCTTGTTTATTAAATCAATGACATCATTGATTTCAACATCAGGTTCGGCCAACAGCTGGAGCAGTTCCAGGGCCACCGGATTAAAGACCGGCAACTCGATCGGTTGTTGACAAATATGATAACGGAGATCAAGTGAAAAACTCATAATTTTCCTTTATTATTTTCTGCATTTTTCCAGCAGCAAATAAGTTCGTTAACGCACTTATCCTGCTTATAAGGGCTAGCGCAAAACATATTTAAAAGTTTGTTGACTATAACGTTTAACAATTACGACTTCAAGAATGAAATAACTCAACTGAATCTGCGAACTTTGAAGAAGCGGCCCTTGATCCTATTACTGGTCAGGCAGGACAATGCCTGATCAGCACTGGCCAGAACAATCGCCACATAAGAATGAAATTCAAACACATCAATCTTGCCGACTTCACTACCGGATATGCCACCCTCTCCTGTCAGGGCTCCCATTATATCTCCCGGACGCATCTTGTTCTTGCGTCCGCCATCGATACATAAAGTAACCATTGGTGGAACAAAGGGCTTACCGGCTGCAACAGTCAACGACTCCAGTTCTCCCCGTGGGATGGTATAACCAAGAGCAGCTTCAATTGCCTGCACCCGACGGTTTTCATGGGCAGTCATCAAACCCAGGGCCAGCCCCTGTTCGCCGGCACGTCCGGTGCGCCCGATGCGATGAATATGGATCTCCGTATCGCGGGAAAGTTCGTAGTTGATAACAGCCGAAAGATCCTTGATATCCAGACCGCGTGCGGCTACGTCTGTCGCCACCAACACGGAAACACTCTTGTTGGCAAAGCGCACCAGTACCTGATCGCGCTCCCGTTGTTCCAGGTCTCCATGAATAGCCAATGCAGAAAAACCCTGCCTGTTCAGTTCTTCAGCCACATCCTGACATTCTATTTTCGTATTGCAGAAAACCAGAGTCGATTCCGGTCGATAATGACCAAGAATGAGTGCTACAGCCTCTATTCTGCCCTCTTTTTCAACCTCAAACAGCAGCTGCTCGATAACACCTTCTTCATGTACTTCATCAACACTGACTTCAACCGGTTCATGCTGAATATCCGCGCTCATCTCCATAATTTCCGGCGGATAGGTTGCTGAGAAAAGCAGGGTCTGCCTCTTTCTGGGGGCGGCACTGATCAGTTTGGCAATATCCTCCTGAAACCCCATGTCAAGCATCCGGTCGGCCT
>JBGSQR010000460.1:0-9202 GCA_041737975.1 Geobacterales bacterium
GGGCGGCGATGGACTTGATGCCAGCCTTTTTGCATTCTGGCCAGGTACAGCGGGTGTCGGCATGGATGTCCAGCGAATAGAGCGACCGCTCCTCCTGCACCGCCAGGCCGCAGATGCACTCGCCCACCCGGTGTTCGTCGACAGCGCCGAGTAGCGGTTGCTTCTCTGGCGGCAGCAGGCCATTCTGAATACTATTCCAAATATTGCCTGGCTCAAAGATCGAGATGGTGCTTATGTGGCCGTAAATGATCCATTCAGCCGGATCTTTGGTCTTGGACCTGATGATATGGTCGGAAAGAGTGACTATAATATTTATCCGATTGAACTTGCTGAGCAGTATGAAAAAAACTTTATGAGCGCAATGGCGACCGGCCAGCGCACCTACTTTGAAGAGTCCATCGCTGATGTGGATGGGAATTTGCTCTACCTGGAGAAGGTTGAAACGCCCATATTCAATGATGCCGGCATGATAATCGGAGTAATCGGTATTGCCTACGACATTACCAACCGGAAAGAAATTGAAGTCACGCTTCGTCACGATAATACGCACGATACTCTGACCGGCCTTTATAATCGGCTGTTTTTTGATGAGGAGATGCAACGCATATCCCGTGGCAGGATGTTTCCTGTCAGCATTGTAATGGCGGACATTAACCACCTTAAAACTGTTAATGATTCATATGGGCATGAAGCTGGTGATGACCTGATCCGTTTGGCGGCCCAGGTTATCATGCGTGCCTTCAGGGCTGAGGATGTTGTTGCACGTATCGGTGGCGACGAGTTTGCCGTTCTTCTTCGCAGTACGGAAGCTGGGGTGGCAGAGGAAGCTATCAGGAGAATTATGAACAGCCCTGAAATACTTGATGGGCGGTTGAGTATCGCTTTTGGAATTGCGTCAGCTGATAACAAAAAACAGTTGCAGGGTGCTTTAAAGCGCAGTGATGAGAAGATGTATCTGGTTAAGCAGGCTCAAAAGAAATGCAAAAAGTAATAAACTGGTATTTCTGAAAAGAACTATCGAGGGTAAATCATGTCATACATAAAAGATGAAAACATGCTCCGTCTTGCAAACAGTGAGCTTAGCAGGAATATAGTCATGCTGGAAGAATCACTGTTAATAAACAGCCGTGTCGGGGATGCACTGAAAGAATCGGAGAAACGTTATCGAAGGTTATTTGAATCTGCCAGAGACGGTATTTTGATACTGGATGCCGAATCTGGCAAGGTGGTTGATGTAAATCCTTTTCTATTGCGGCTGCTTGGCTACTCATATGATGAGTTATGCGGCCAGTATATCTGGGGACTTGGGGTGTTCAAGGATATTGCCGCATCCAAAGAGGCTTTCAAAACCTTACAAGATAATGAATATATACGTTACGAGCATTTACCTCTTGAAACCATAGATGGCAAACCGATAGCGGTTGAGTTCGTCAGCAATGTCTATCTGGTGGATAACAGCAAAGTCATTCAGTGTAATATCCGAGATGTCACCGAGAACCTGAAACTTGCTGAACAGGTTCAGCAGGTTCATAAAATGGAAGCGATCGCCTTGCTGGCTGGTGGTGTGGCCCATGATTACAATAATATGCTGACAGTCATACTTGGCTATGCCGGGCTGGCTCTGACCAAGTCTGATCCCTCCCAGTCGTTGTATGGAGATCTTCAGGAAATAATCAAGGCAGCAAAACGTTCTGCGGACATTACAAGGCAGTTGCTGGCTTTTGCACGCAAACAGCCCATTGCCCCGGTGGAGCTTGATTTGAACCAGGCGGTTGAGAGTTCACTCAAGATGCTGCGCCGACTGGTTGGTGAGGACGTCAGTCTGGTCTGGCAGCCGGCAACTGAACTTGGTTCGATTAAAATTGATCCGATTCAGATTGATCAAATTCTTGCCAATCTTTGTGTTAATGCCAGAGACGCTATTAAAGATATTGGCTGTATTACCATCGAAACCGGGAAAACTATTTTTGATGAGCAGTACTGTGGTCAAAATATTGGATTTCTTCCGGGAAGATACCTGATGCTTGCTGTCAGTGATGACGGATGCGGGATGGATAAGGAGATGGTCAGCAAGATCTTTGAACCGTTTTTCTCAAGCAAGGAAGTCGGGAAGGGGACCGGACTTGGCCTTTCTACTGTCTATGGCATCGTCAAGCAGAATAACGGATTTATTAATGTTTACAGTGAACCGGATAATGGGACCATCTTTCGTATTTATCTGCCGCAGTATTCAGATACAGTTGCAAACATCCAGCAGGAGAGTGTGGAAATGACTCCTGCAGGCCAGGGTGAGACCGTTTTGTTTGTTGAGGATGAACCGGCCCTTCTAAATTTGGGTGTTCTGATGCTGGAACAACTGGGTTACCAGGTGCTGGCTGCCGGGACGCCGGGAGAGGCGCTTACTTTAGCCGGTGATTTTCATGAAGAGATGAGCCTGCTGATTACGGACGTGGTTATGCCGGATATGAACGGAAGGGAGTTGGCGGAGCGGATAAAGATTCTTTATCCTGCCATGAAAACCTTATTCATGTCAGGCTATACGGCAAGTGTAATTACACAAAGAGGTGTTCTGGAGGATGGTGTGAACTTTATTCAGAAACCGTTTTCCATGAATGATCTTGGAGTGAAGGTAAAGAGTGTTTTAAAATAGCTTCCAATTGCTTCCAAGCTTAAATTGTTATAGACCTCCGAGGCTTCAGAAACCACGGAGGTCTTGTTTTGTATGATCTTTACAAATGCTTCATACTCACACTTGTGCAATTTTATAAGGACCTACTTCACGCTTATTTCAAATAGTACTCTCATGTTTGCTTTTGCAGCTTTTGAATCGATGTTTGACGGATTTACTTCATATTTTGCCGGATTTGTCTCTCCGTAACCGATTTCCGTAAGTCTGGCCGGGCTGATAATATTTTCTTTAATCAGATATGTTCTGACCGCATCGGCCCTTCTAACACTTAGCTTCTGATTGTAATCTTCTGTACCTGCAGCAGAAGTATAACCGGCAATACGAACCCTGGCTTTAGGGTTTTCTGCCAGAAGCTGGACATTTCTTTTCAGGATTTCCTTGGCCTCAGGTGTCAGTTCTGACTTGCCGAACTCGAAATGTATATCTTCAAGAGCAAGAACCGTAACTATTTCAGCGGTATTCTGGTCAACTACAATTATTGTTGCCGGTGTTACAGTCTGTGCTACAGGCTGTTGTACAACTTTTGAAGCCTGAAGAGGTCTAGGCGGGCAGAGTGCATTGGCTTTTTCCGTTGCCTGCTTTGCCAGTGCAGCACCTTCTTCAGTGTGACAGGCCCTGAAAACATCGTAGGCATTGTCCTTGGCTGCTTCAGCCTCTTTGAATTCAACCGGGCAGATCTTGTCCTTACCAGCCTGACGTGCTGCTTCCACTGCACGATCTGCCTGTTGCATTTCGGTGCGGATGTAATGGCCCGGGATGTTGCCACGTTGTGAGTTAACCTCGTAATTGGCGCATCCGCCTAAAATAGTCAGCGACAATACCGGTACTGCAAGTTTGATAACCCTGTTTAATGAAAATGTTGACATGTCTGTTTCTCCTTTATTTACCGAATACCTTTTTGATTTGTCCTGCTTTTATCTGAAATTTGCCGACTATGATTTCGGCAGCACCTTTTGATTCAAGATCTTGATCGCCGTAAAGTTTTCCTGCGGCCTTGATAAACCTGCCCCTGACCTCATGGATTGTTCCTTCTGTCTGATCAATGGTGCTTGATTTATCAAGATCTTCCTTGATGTTATGAATGACCGAACTGCCGAATTTTTCCCACCCTGATCGTCTGCTTTCCAGTTTGTCCATAAAGCTGGCTCCTTTATTTAATATTTCGGCAAAGCTTCAGTTATGGCTCATACCGTATATTCATTAGTTCGCAACTAACATGCCATTTCCATAATATTGTTAATTTGGTTTAAGGTGCTGATTATAAAGGTGAAATATGTGATGGTGTTAGGAGGGTACTGTCTGGCTAAGCTGTTATTTATAACATTACTGTCAAATATGATGGGCTTGATTAAGGTTTATAGGAACAGGATGGGGTAGTTATTGATTGCCGCCTTTTAAAATTCTGTTGCCCAGTTTTTTATAATTTTCCAGGGTCTGTCTGGATTTTTCTGTGGCCTTTAGTGTCCCGGAATTAATTCGCCTCAGGGCCTCTTCTGTTATTGATAGGAACTCAAGATTGTTGCTGTTTGCATAGGCTCTGTTGGCAGCGTTTATATAAGCTTTAACGGTCTTGTGGTTATAGCTTTTGGGAGCCACAACCTGTTTTGGCGGTGGTTCTGCTTTAGGTTGAGTCTGTACAACCGGTTCAGGTGCAATAATTACGTTCTTAACCGGTGGCTCAGGAGGAGTGACCGGAGATGGCGGTGTTAAAGGGTTCGGATTATCCATCCGGGAAGCCGGGTTATAGATATTGGTTGCCGGATTCTGAATCGGATTGACGCCTGCTGATACCGTTGAAGCTATCTGCAAGGCCAGCAAAATGGTGATGATCCGGGATCTCATTGTTGTTTCAGTCCAATGGTCTGGTGAGTTTCATCGGTTCCGGTTGTTGATCTGTTTTGTTCTCTGAACTTATTGAGCAGGCCGTTCTTGCCGATCAAATCACCCGGTTTTTTGCAATCGCAGATCAGCTTGTCAAGCAGTTCTTCCGTTGTTGCCATTTTTGTCTCCTTTTGATTTCCTGATTTGCACTGATCTCACGCAATAGCGGAAAACAATCCCCTCTCCCTGAGGGAGAGGGCCAGGGTGAGGGGGAAATGTTGATGTATATGGCACTGCTGCCCCCTCATCCGGCCTTCGGCCACCTTCTCCCTCAGGGAGAAGGAATAACGACAGATTGGTTCTATTTAATGTTTGGCTTTGAGTTACTTCTGGGTTTAGAGCAATAACCGTGCCCCCATGTGTCTTGATAAGCCAGCATGGCCCAATGGTGGGTTGTGACGTGAAAATGATGAACAGCAATCAGAATAGTTTCCGTCATCCATTACGAATCTGTCAGATGTAACGGCTTTTTTTGACGGAGTTTTTTTTAGCCGGTTTGTTTTAAATCCTGTTTAAATCATTAGTGTATGTCTAACTTGCTGGAATATGGTTTGATATGCCTACCTGGCAGTTTGTAGTGACCGGTTTGCTGTTGTTGGCCCAATTAATGCTTTATTACTCCATGATACAAAATCCAAATGGAGGTAGCTCTAAATGAAAAAGATTTTATCCGCAGTTGTCGCAACTCTTGTAGCAATGTCCTTTACAACAATGGTATTTGCCGCAGATGCTGTTAAACCGGCCACATCCTCCTATCCTGCTGACATATCTACTCCTGCTCAAGCTAAGAAAGATGAGACTGCAGCAAAAGCTGAAGTAAAAGCAGCAAAATTAAAAGCTGAAGCAGATGTCAAACAGGCAAAGGCAAAGAAAAAAGCAGATGCCAAGGCTGCTAAAGCAAAGGTAAAAGCAGATAAGAAAGCAGCAAAAGAAATGGCTGAAGCAGATGCAAAGGCAGCAAAAGAAACGCCTGTACCTAAAGCCAAGTAGGCACTCTGAAACAGTTGTGTAGTCAAGGCATACCCATTTTCGGGTATGCCTTTTTTTAGATTGAGCCGGGAGGCAACCTCATGTCCTTTATACTTTATCTCACCGGATTTGCTTTTGTCATAGGCGGTACAGCCTGGGCACTGATAGCCACAGGAGTAAGCACCCGCAATGTGATTATTGCGGCTATCATCCTTGTTGGAATCGCCATATTGACTGGTGTAACTAAAACCCGCACCAGGGACTGATTCAGGTCTCTATGAAAAAACACTCTGATTCCTTTGACGACCGCGATTTTAAGGGATATCATTTCAAAACAGGATAAAATCCCGTTTAAATCAGCAGCAAAGGGGATCAACGCATGATTGAAGCGCCGTCACCAGCAAAAGATAATCTCCGCGTCCGGGAGATGACCATCGATGATTTTCCAGAGGTATTTCATATCGGCGAGGAGCTATTTACCGCCGAATATTCAATCAGTCTTTACCGTACCTGGGATGAATACGAGATCACAACCCTGTTCAATTCGGATAATGAACTCTGCCTGGTTGCCGAGGCCGGAGATCAGATACTCGGTTTTGTCCTGGGAACAACCGTTAAGAAGCATAATTCGCCCTGGAAATATGGCTATCTGGTCTGGTTGGGAGTTCGCAAGGATATACAGCAGGGTGGGGTGGGCAGTGGTCTTTTTAAGGAGATCACTCATCGCATGAAAGAACAGGGGGTGCGAATGATGATTATTGATACGTCCGCCGACAATCAACCTGCAATTCATTTCTTTCAGAAACAGGGCTTTGATAATGTTCAGGAACATGTCTACATGTCCCTGAATCTGACGCGCAAGAGTAAGAAAAAAACGGTGAAAAAACAATGAGTGGCCGACTGGAGAAAGTCTGGCAGGCCATTAACAGTGAGCGGCTGAGGGATACGTTTATCGAAATGCTTGATATCTATTCCCCTTCAGGTAAGGAAGAGGATGTCCAGCTATATCTGGAGGAGCTTCTTACAGGTGCCGGTTTCAACGTGGAACGCCAGGAGGTTGATGAAGACCGCTATAATCTGCGAGTTACCATGGGGCCGGGGGAACCCTGGCTTTACATGGTCGGACATGTGGATACTGTTCCGGCCTGGGATCTGGATGAATTCGGTCCGCAGCAGAAAGACGGGATCATCAGCGGACTGGGCAGTGCCGATATGAAGGGTGGTTGTGCCGCTATGGTTGAGGCCTGGCTGGCGCTGGCAGAGGGGCTGGAGCCTTCAGAACGGCCATCCGTAGGGTTGCTGCTGGTTGTGGGGGAGGAAGAAAACGGCGATGGCAGTACTGTCTTTCTACAAAAATATAGACCAGAGTGGGTGGTCATTGGTGAGCCGACCAATATGTCCACTAAATTTGCCCATTATGGTTATCTGGAGGCCGGTTTTGTAACCACCGGGCTGCGTAGCCATTCGTCCCTTCCCGAATTTGGCCACAATGCGGTTGAATCCATGCTGCGTGTTTTGTTGATGCTGGGGAGCGATCCTCTTTTCGACCGGTCAAAATCGGAGATTGTCTATTCCATCAGGGAAATGAAATCGTCACAGGCCGGCTTTGTCGTGCCGGATCGATGTGAAACCTGGATTGATCTGCATCTGCCACCAAAACAAGATACTGTTGTACTCCAGGATCAGATCCTCCGGATAGTCTCCAATTTTGATAAAATTATTTCCGGACTGAATCTGGAGGTAACCTTTGACTTTGCATCACCAGGTTATGATCTGGGTGCTGACAACAATCTTGTTCCTGCACTGGGCGAGATTTACTCCCGCCTGGGATTGCCGCTGCAGATGGATGCCTTCCGTTCCCATTCCGATGGAAACCTGTTTTTTGCGGCAGGCGTAAAGCCGCTGATTCTGGGCCCAGGCTCTCTGGAAACCGCCCATACTCCGGATGAACGTGTAGAGTTTGATCAGGTAATAAACGCCGCAAAGATCTATGCGGCACTCTGTCTTGAGGGGCAGGGCGGGTTACAGAAATAGACGTCTAAAATTGACCAAGTTAACCGCCAAATTATTGGGTCAGGCTGAATTGCCTGGCCCGTTTTTGTATCCAGATGGAACCTCACGGCAGGATGCGACCGCCATCGGACGCCACAAACCGGTCGACCATATCCAGCACAGGCGCCAAACCTCGCAGTGGCCGGGACATGGCGCCGATCAGGGTGGCATGACTGGTTTTATCAAAATAGACTTCCGTTACGGACACACCGGCTGCGCGCAATTTCCGGGACAGTGCGCCGGTGTTGCCTATTGGATCAACCCAAACATCCTTATTTGACGCAATTAGTAACGCCGGTGGCGCGCCGGAGCAAACGTGGTTGATTGGTTGAGATTCGGGCGGGGTAGCGGGATAAAAGAACACCGGGCGTGTTTCCTTGTTTTGGATCGGGATGAAATCATAGGGACCTGCCAAACCGATCCAGCCGCGTAGAGACGCTGGAGTCAGATCATATGCGGCCAGCCAGCGAGGGTCGAGGGCGACCATCGCGGCGTTGTAGGCGCCGGCACTGTGTCCCATCAGAAAGACACGCCGGGGATCTCCGCCATAGTGCTGCACTTCCTGAAGAGTCCAGGCCACGGCATGCGCACTGTCTTCAAGGAAACTGGGATATCGCACTTGCGGGAACAGGCGATAATCGGCCAGTACCGCAACTATGCCGCGCGAAGCGAGTGCTTCGCCGACAAATTGGTAATCGTTACGTTCACCGCTATTCCAGTTGCCGCCGTACAAAAATACTACGACAGGTGCCGTGCCAATCAAATTGAGCGGCGAATAGACATCCAGTTTTTGGCGTGAATCGGTACCATAGGCCAGATTCGCGACCTTATGATAGGTATTGCCAGGCGTGATTGCATTTAAAACCTGCAGGGACGAACAGGCTGCCACGGTGCCGAGCACCAGGAAAACTGCGACCAGAATTATGCAGATTTTCATAAACATGAACATAGTCAAGTTGAGCTTTCAGATGTTGAGTTAAGTTATCGTAAGATTTAGTTGCCTTGCCAATATACAACTAACGTGCCATAGAGTCCCTGAAAAAAAGCCTTACACTCCCCCATGAACTCGAAAAGCTGCACCAAGACAGCAAACAAAACCCGATCTGGAATGAGGACTTTTCATAGAATCATTTTTGCTCCTCGCATTTAAAACCGTCATATATGACAACAATGTTAAACGTGACGGTTTTTGTTGATGGCATCCCCTTTTTCTCTCCGCGCTTCATCCGCATTACCCTTTAAAATCGTTACATTATACGTCTTAGAGGCTCATGAATTCCTTGGCTCGTAAATTGCCATGTACCATTGTCCAGGTTGTTGAAGAGCACAACTCTAATTTGTACTGCTTACTGATCCCTGGAAACGTAAATGTCTGGTCGCTGCGCGCAAAACTGCGCTCAGTAATTTGAAACAAAAGGAGAACTTTATGAACTACAGCAGCGGTAACTACGAAGCCTTTTCCCGCCCGCGCAAACCCAAGGGAGTGGAGAATAAGACCGCCTGGTTTGTCGGCTCGGGCCTGGCAGCATTGGCGGGCGCGGCCTTCTTGATCCGCGACGGTCAGATGTCGGGCAAGCGCATCACCATCCTGGAGCAGCAACAGTTGCCCGG
>JBGSQR010000518.1:0-14403 GCA_041737975.1 Geobacterales bacterium
AGTTGAAAATGAACAGCTCAAGCATAAGAGTTACTTTGGCTCAATTCCTGTTTCTGTTGTAGGGTACTGAGTTTGTTGATTACTATGTCGTTTTTGTACAGCGATATTTTTAACTCTGGCCTGGAGTGTCAAGATGCTTCTCTGCAACAGATTTAAACTCCTGGAATGATTGTTTCAACTTCAGATATGATTCTTCCATACCAGACAACTCACCAGATTTGGCAGCGATCTCCATTGATTCGGCAATTTTCATCATCACATGTGCACCAATATTTGCTGAAGCTCCTTTGATTGTATGAGCCTCCAGACGTATGTCAGTGCTGTTATTTCTTGATATTGCATCTGTCAGTGACGCCATATGTTCTGTAGTGCTATTGATGCAAATTACCAATAGTTTGGTCAGATATGTTTGATTACCCTCCAGTCGATCCATTAGACCTTCCAGGTCGAAAATCTTTTCTGTTTTTACAGTTTCTGTTTCATCGGCTTCCGGCTCTTTTATCATGATCGGAATAAGGGCTTCAATCTCCTTTTCAGGTATCCAACGGCGTAAAATATTACCTAACTGTTTGAAATTAAATGGTTTGCTCAGGTAATCATCCATGCCTGCCATCAGGCATTTTTTGTGATCACCGGCAATGGCATTGGCGGTCAGGGCAATGATCGGAATGTGGTCTCCTGATTTTTCAACCGCTTCACGAATCCTGATTTTGTCTGTAGCTGAGTAGCCATCCATCTCAGGCATCTGGCAATCCATAAAAATAAGATCATAGGTATTATTTGCAGACATTTCCACAGCCCTGAGGCCATTTTCGGCAATATCAATCCTACAGCCCATAGTTTTAAGCATGAAAAGTGCAACTTCCTGATTAACCTGATTGTCCTCAGCTACAAGAATATCAGCATCAAATTGTTGCAAAGTTGAGGCAGATTGCAGGTTTTGAGCAGGAATGTTACTGGCCCCGTTTGTCAGCATGATTGCGTGGAGACATTCATATAATGTTGACTGACTGACCGGCTTGTTTAAACAGGCTGCAATTCCAGCGTCTTGGGTGGTTTCCATGTCAATATGCCTGTTCAGCGGTGTCAAAAGAATCAGGTGGGGTGACAGTATTGCCATCTCTGTCTTTACGGTTTTAGCAAACTCAACACCGGTTATTCCGTTTAACTGCAAGTCAATGAGTGCAACTACGAAAGGGTCTGTTTCTGCGGAAGTGTGGAGTATTTCAAGTGCATTAGTACAATCATTTGTAGCTTCTACTCTCATTCCCAATGAATTTAACTGATACTGCAGAATTTGCAGATTAGTATTGCTGGTGTTTACAACCAAAACCTTGACGTTGTTGAATAGATCCGACTCATTATACTTTGGCTGCTCACGCAGGTGTTTTTTATTGAAACATGCGGTAAACCAGAATGTGGAACCCTCTCCCGGTGTGCTTTCAACACCCATTTCTCCACCCATTAGATTTACAAGTTGTCTTGAAATGGAGAGGCCGAGGCCGGTACCGCCGTATTTTCTTGTTGTAGAAAGGTCTGCCTGTGAAAAACTGTCAAAGATATGAAGTTTGTTCTCCGGTAAAATTCCAATGCCGGTATCTTGAATCTCAAATCGAAGCAGGGCATCGTCGTTGATACTTTCAGCAATTGTAACTCTTAGGACCACCTCACCGCTGGTGGTGAATTTAATGGCATTACCAATCAGGTTGGTTATAACCTGACTCAAGCGCACCGGATCACCCTTGACAAAAGCAGGAACATTGTTTTCAATCAGGAAAGCCAGTTCCAGATCTTTGAACTGAGCCCTTTCTACAAACATTTCAATAGTTTCGGAGATGTTTTTGTGAAGATCAAATGGCACTTTTTCAAGCGTCATCTTTCCTGCTTCAATTTTGGAAAAATCCAGAATGTCATTGATAACATGCAATAGCAGTTCACAGGAATGAAGTACCGATTCGGCATATTTGCCTTGTTCACCTGATAGTCCGGTATTGAGGAGCAGTTGAGTCATACCCAGCACACCATTCATTGGCGTACGGATTTCATGACTCATATTGGCAAGAAACATTGACTTGGCCAGATTGGCACTTTCAGCAGCTTTTTTCGCCGATTGGAGCTCAAGAACAGTTAATTCCAAATCTGCTGTCCGTTGTGTTACCAGATATTCAAGGTGGTCCCGATGCTGTTCAAGTATCTGATCGCGTGATTTGATCTGTCCCAGCATTTCGTTGAATCCGTCAATCAGCGTTCCCAGTTCATCATCACTTTCCTTATTGGCACGAATGGAATAGTTTCGGTCATCGGAAACTGTTTTCATAACATCTGCCAGATGTAGGATCGGTTCGGAAATATAGCGTTGCAGTCGGGAAGAGATCAAAAAGGCTAGAACCAGGGCGCCCATGGAGATCACCGCTACAAAAACCAGAAACCAGAGCAGGCGCCAGAATAGTTCGATGCTGTCCGAAAGAACCACGACAGTTCCGACCTCCTGGTTATCCAGAATGATCGGTCTGCTTCCTTTTATGTAGCGGTTGAAAGCCCAGAAAGAGCTGTTATCCCTAAGTAGCGCCTCAAGGTCTGTAGTGTTAATAATTACACCAGTGGGTGGATCAAGAACAGGTTGACTGTTTTCGGATCTGTTTGAGATATATTTTGCCAGCAGAGTCCCGTCAGTTTTAATGATATAGGCGGCGAGGATGCTGGGTTTTGCCTTTAGGCCGGCCAGTGTTTCTGTTGCATCGTGCTGCTCGTTGAATACAACGGCTGCTGATGTATTGCGTCCCAGAATATCGGCAATGGCAACCAGTTCCTCTCTGGCGTTTCTGTGATAAACAATTGCTTCATTGACAATGAAGGCAAAGGCCGTTACCGCCATCACCAGGCCGCTTGTAGCAAGGCTAATGGTGATTAGCTTATGTCTGACCGACAGTTTTTTGAAAAATTGCAACATCCGTTTACCTTTTTCTATTCAATTACAATTTTAGCCAGCTTGAGCAGCTGGGAACTGATCCTTAAATGAGCCCGCAAAGCAGCTTTATTGTTGATTTCAAATTGAACCTTGTTATTGACAGTCGTCAGATTAATCATTCCGCCGATTTGTGGAAAACCAGCGTGATCAGATATTGTAAGAATCGGCTGGTTCTGCAACTGTTTCATTATGCGTGTTAGCTGCAATCTTTCAGAGCTGCTTATGAAAAGGACTTCGCAACTCCGAATATCCTCAATTCTCTGCAACTGTCTAATTTTAATAGGTCTGCCTTTAGCGGTTTTACTGCTAAGCATGTCAAGATTATTGCCGAAAGGGTCCTGACCAAAGACCGCGATGCAAAGAGGATTGCTTACTATTGATGTGCCCTGTTCAGGCCAGTCAACAAACTTGATTATGGAATATATTAACGCTGCCTTTACTGAATATTCATTTGTAATAACAGTTTCAGCCCGTGTGTCCGATAGGTGAGTAAAAAATAAAGTTAACATGAAAAATGCAAGAGCCAATGTTTTTTTTAGGGCAGAGTGGCATTCAATAGATAAGTATTTTGGTTGGGTAATCTTATGATGTTTGAATATTGCTAAAGACGACATTATCTTCCTCTAGAAGAAATAGCTCAGTTTTACTCGGAAAACACGACCGTCCTGTGTAATAAAGTCCTGTCGATGCTCTGTTGAGCCAGGATCTCCATAGCGTTTACCAAAAAGATTATAGAGGTTTGCTGAAAGTTCCAGGCCTGGTAACAGATTATTGCTGAAAAGAGTAAGATTGGTAATGAAAAAAGCGGCGGAATTAGTTCCAGCCAGGCTTGTTCTACTCCCAGTGAACTGTTCTTCAACACCTAAAGATAATTTGTCGTTGAAAAATGGGATACTAAGATTAAGTTTGCAGAGTTGTAGTGGTGAATTGGAAAGGGTATTTCCTGTCTGGGCATTTTTAGTGTTCTGATATGTATAGTTCAGGCGGCCCCGAAGGCCATTTGACCATTTATTTTCCAGTTCCAGGGCTACACCTCTGGTTTCTACCTTTACGGTGTTTTGGAACTGATCAAGGTTGGTGACTGGATCTGTCTGTACAGTGATTAAATTATTGATCTGGTAGTAAAATCCTGAGAGAGAAGAGCGAAAGGTCTGCCCCAGATATTGCTCATAAATCGCCTGATATGTTCGGATTTTCTCAGGTTTTAAGTCTGGGTTGCTTGTCTGTGTAATTCCATCTTGATAGTATAACTCATATGCGTTTGGAGCTCGGAAGGCTTCGCCGTAGAGGAACTTGAGAGTACTGTTTTCAAGCGGTTTGTAGATTATCCCAGTCCTCCAGTTCGTACTCCCGCCGAAACTTTCATAATGATCGTGTCTCAGGCCAGCGGTAAGAACCAGATTTTTCAGGATCTGAACTTCATCCTGAGCGTAG
The DNA here is from genome assembly GCA_041737975.1 of Geobacterales bacterium. Taxonomy (GTDB): domain Bacteria; phylum Desulfobacterota; class Desulfuromonadia; order Geobacterales; family Pseudopelobacteraceae; genus JBGSQR01. Next base: position 4,403 of record JBGSQR010000518.1, read on the forward strand.
ATAGCCCAAATGTTGGAACGGCGGCTGTCATCGAGATTTGAAGTCGTATTGGACAGGTCGTAGTTGCGTTGAATCTGCTCAAAATTACTTCTGTATTCTGTACCAACAGTCACCTTATGGCGTTCGAAAAATTTTCTGGTTGCCATGATTTCTGAACCCCACCAGGAACCCAGTCCGATATCCCTGTTGATGGTTTGCGGGGTATTCTCATAGAGATAATCACCACGGTAGTGTGAACGATCCAGGTAAATCCTGGCCATTACATCTGTCTCTTCAGGGAAAGTGTGTGAGTACTTCAGATCCAAAAAATCGTGTTCATCATAGGTAGAGCTTTTGCTGGTATTGAATACGGATTCGAATGAGGCTGTGGGGATCCTTTTCTCTCGTGCGCCATATACTCCAGTCAGTGTGAAGTCCTGATAGTCCAGCTTGGCAAAAAACTGGTGATTTTTGTCGCTGTCAGCATTTTCGGCAATACCGTTGTTGATGGCGGCAAATTCCTTGGAGTAAAGGTCTTGGCCTCTGCTGCTTAATAAAGATGCCGAAAGAAGCACTTTAAGTCCGCTATTGAATTCATTACCGTAACTGATACGGCTGTTATAGGTGTTGAAACTGCCAACGGCTCCAGAGACCTCAACCCCTTGAAGGTCAGACCCTTGACGGGTTATGACATTGATGACACCAAAGAAGGCGTTTGTGCCGTAAAGAGATGAACCGGGTCCTTGAATGACTTCTATGCGTTCGATAAGGTCAACATCAATGGGGAATTCAGTGCCAATCGGTGCGGATTCGTACACATTGTCGTTAATCCGATGGCCATCAACAAGTAACAGGATGCGGGTGTTCAGGTCGCCGGGGCGACTGAAACCTCGGACGCCGATATAGTTATAGTTACGGTCATTGGTAATATAAAAACCGGGAACACTTCTCAGTGCATCGGCGAGAGTACGATAGCCGAACTGTTTTATGTCGTTTTCTGTAATGATACTGACGGAGGCCGGTGCATCAGTTACTTTCTGGTCATATTTGGAAGCGGTATAGACGGAGGCAACCTCAATATTGAGGAGCTGTTCAACACTCATTTCTGTCAGGTCGGTTGAAGCAGTTATGATTTTCATGTCCTGGCTGGCGCAGGTAACTTTTGCTGTTGCAAGGAATAATGCAAATGCTGATAGGAGGGTAAAAAAGTATTTGGTCGAGACGCTATTGAAAAATATCTTCATAGCTGTTGATCCTCCTACCGAATAATTTCCCCCCGCTTACCTGCATATCCACTTGTCCTTTCTGGAAAATATGATAAATCTTATTCTTATATGTATTAACAGCGTTTTTAATGTTGTATGTTATAAAGTAGTCAGTAAAAATGAAGTATTAAGCCTAGTATTGGGAGTTTACCATGAAATGTTTGATTGTCGATGACGATATTTTTGGTAGGGAACTGCTGAATTGTTTTTTCATGGATTATGCTGCAACCATTGATAAAGCAGAAAATGGGGCTGAAGCGATCAGACTTTTTGCTGATGCGTTAAAAGCTGGAGTTCCATATAAGGTTGTCTGCCTGGATATTCTGATGCCGGTTATGAATGGTCAGGAAGCGTTGAAGATGATGCGCGCCATGGAAAAAGAGTATGGCATTAAAGAAGGTGCGGAGGCGGTTATTATCATGACAACGGCTTTGAATGCTCTTGAAGATATACAAGAGGCCATCTGGCAGGGTGATTGTAATAATTATCTGGTCAAGCCGATAGCAAAAGCGGATCTTGTAGCGCTGTTGAATAAATATAACCTGATAAAATAACCAACCGGATGTGCCAAATTATTCAATCAAAAAATACGCCAATACCGGGCATTTTTTTGTTGTTTCCCCATGGTTGCCACCAGCGAACAATTGCTGTCATAACTTTATCATTATCGATAAAACGGAGCCAGACCCTGGCTCCAACCGTCCATTCGCCCGTACTGTAAATAAAACAGCCGCCATCAGCGATATTCAGTGTCACGGTTTTTTCCGGCTTAATAAATTCGCTATCTTCCGAGAGTAGAAAGGGGATATGGCGGATTCTGCGTTCACTCTTTCGAATAGTCCTGGGTTTAAAAGTATTACAGTTCTGAACGAACTGCCCTAAAGTCAAGCCACCCCCAAGTACCAAAACCTCACCATCGACAATTTTTACTTTTACATGTGGATAAAGCTGAATAAGATCATTTGTGGATTCTTTTTCAGCACTACTTGCTTTGGTAGACGTGATCAGATCAATCAAAATACCACTGGCCGGAATTGTTTTGAGGAGTTCCGGCAGTTCTGAAAGACTTGCCAGCAAGGTCGTGTCGTGTCCGGTCGACTGGATGGCCGCAAGTGTAATTTTTTGTTTTTCTTCGCTATTGGCAATAACTATGAACATCATCTTGAATTCTTCCTTTGTTGCAAATTACGGTTCAGCTGAATATCGTTGAAAGTACTACTCTACACCAGTTTTAGCAATCCGGTAAAATTTTGGTAAATATTTTTTCAGACGCCCTTCGCAGGTGTCCGTATTTTAAAAAACGATTGCCATGCCCAGTCATTCGTTGCATAAATATAAAGTAGACAGAAATAACAAAGGTGTTATTCACTTTTTTGCTGGTTAGTGGAGGCATAATGCAATTTGATGTAAATCAATTTTTTCCGGCTTGTTTGGAGAAAGCCGCTGACACACCTTCCAACTGTTTCGATGAAAAACGGCCATTGTATCTTTCCGGAAGCAAGGATTTTCTTAGCCATTATCGAAATATCATTCGTGAACTTCACATCAATGGAGCTTCAGGCAGTGAGATAACTCATCTTCTTTGCGGTATGATGGATGTCCTTATAAATAAGTTGTTTGACTGTATTCTGGACGATATTGACAGTAAAGGTACCAGAAAGCGACATGTCTGTCTGGCCGCTGTAGGAGGGTATGGGCGAGGCGAACTGAACCCCTATTCAGATATCGATATAATGTTCCTGCATGATGGCAGTCTGCCGGTATCACAGGTAGAGGACATTGCCCAGAAGCTGCTCTATTTTCTTTGGGATATGCGTCTTGACGTCGGTTATTCGGTACGTGTTATTGCCGACTGTATTGAAATGGCCGAAGCCGATGGTACCGTCAAGACAGCCTTACTGGATCTGCGATATTTAAATGGAAGTCAGGAACTGTTTGATCAGTTGAATAATGTGCTGTTTACAAAAATAATGACCAGATCCAGTGATAAGTTTATTAAGGAAAAGCTGGCTGACATGACGACCAGGCGGGAAAAATACGGATCAACGGTTTATCTGCTCGAACCGAATCTGAAAGAGGGTGAAGGGGGGCTGAGGGATCTCCAGACCGCCATGTGGGTGGCCCGGGTAAAATTCAAGTTCAGCCGTTCTAACGAACTGATAGTAAAGGGCGTTTTGTCCGAGGAAGAGCTTGAATCATACAATGCGGCCCTTGATTATCTCTGGCGGATAAGAAATGAATTGCATCACTTTTCAGGTCGAAAAAACGAGCAGCTTACTTTTGATGCCCAGGTTCATCTGGCCGCTTTTTTTGGATACAAAGACTCAGATCAAGTGCTGGCTGTCGAGGATTTTATGCGTGATTATTACCGGCACGCCATAAAAGTTGAATACCTTGTATCAAATCTTGTCTCACGCTGCGTCTGGCGTGATGAAGGTTCCATGAAGGTGCTGGGTTACTTTATCAGGCGGCAGGTCGGTGAGGGTTGTTTTGTCCTGAAAGGCGAACTGGTCGTTCCTGATGAGTCGGTTATCCAGAAGGATCCGACCCTGCTGATGAAAATTTTTGAGTTGTCACAGAAACACGGGGTTGAGCTGGATGTAAGAGTCATGGGCTTGATCCGCAAAAACCTGCATCTGGTAAATGATAAATTCCGCCGCAATCGCGACGTGAACAATTCGTTTATGAACATATTGCGGGCGCCTAAAGGTGTAACACATACCTTGAGGATGATGCACCACCTGGAATTTCTGAACCACTTCATTCCGGAAATGGAACATATCTACTGCAAGGTCCAGCACGATATTTATCATATCTATACGGTTGATATACATTCTCTCTTTGCCGTGGAGCAGGCGGAAAAGCTTATTAGCGGAGAGTACAGGGAAACTCTCTGGTTCCCCAGTGAAATCGCCTCTCAGATTGTTAAGCCGGAACTGTTTGTGCTGTCGGTTTTATTGCATGATATTGGCAAAGGGTGTGGCGGCAACCATTCCGAAAAAGGCGCAGACATGATTCCCACAATAGCCAGGCGCATGGGACTTTCCAAGGAATGTACCGAGCGTCTGGAATTTCTGGTCCGTCACCATCTGCTATTCGCCCACATTGCCCAGCGCCGGGACTTGAACGACGAAAAAATGGTTATACAGTTTGCCCGTCAGATGGGTACCAGCGAAAATCTGATGATGCTTTATCTTTTGACTGTTGCCGATGTCAGGGCGGTAGGGGCGGATGTCTGGTCAAACTGGAAGTCTTTGCTGTTCCAGGAATTGTATGAAAAGGCTTTCAGTATTCTTGAGCGCGGTGATTTTTATCTTGAGGCCAGCAGTGAAAGGGTCAAGAAGGTTATTCGCAAGGTTGTTGAATTTCTGGGAAGTGAATACCCGGTTGCAACTGTCCAGGCAGAACTCAAGGCGATGCCTGTTCGTCTGCTTCTGTCCGGAAATATTGCTATGCTATCGGAATATGTACGCATGCTGATCCGCCAGGATCATGATGATATCGTCATGCAGGTTGTCCACCAGGAAAAGCCAGGCTATTCTGAATTCACCATTTGCACTGTTGACATGCCGGGTCTGTTTTCACGCATAACCGGAGTTATGGCGGCCAACGGAGTAAACATTCTTGGGGCGCAGATCAATACAAGCAGGAATTCCAAGGTGCTTGATGTGCTACAGGTTAACGCTCCATCAGGGCAGCTTATCAAAGATGATAAGCGGTGGCAGAAAGTGCAGGATGATATGCGGCTTGTACTGCATGGCAAGTCTGATGTGGCCGCCATGGTTGAAAAACGTCAAAGACCTTCAATTCTGACCATGCGCTCTACACCGCGTTTCCCGACTAATATCGAGATAGATAATGAGGTGTCAGAAAGTTATACGGTTATTGATGTGTATACCCACGACAAGGTTGGTCTGCTCTACCTGATCACAAGTACTTTGACAACACTGGGGCTTTATATCGGAGTGTCCAAAATTTCCACCAAGGTTGACCAGGTTGCCGATGTTTTCTATGTGCGCGATATATTCGGGCATAAAATACATGACGTGGATAAACTGGATAGAATTACGAAAACATTGTGTGAAGCTATTGATGAATGGGTTTAGGCTGCCATGCCGGATATCAACCGCATGACAGCCTCTGCCTTTGAAATTAATTATCCAGCCCAAGCAGGGTGCTGAATTCTTCTTCGCTCAGGATTGTGATGCCAAGATCTCTGGCTTTTGCCAGCTTGCTGCCAGCGTCTTCACCGGCAACCACATAATCGGTTTTTTTTGAAACGGATCCGACGGCGCTGCCACCCTCATTTTCCACACATTCCTTGGCCTGATCACGGGTGAACTTGCTCAATGCACCGGTAAAGACGAAGCTCTTACCGGTGAATCTTCCTCCAACCTTCTTTTTTTCTACTGCCGGTGTCACACCTGCTGCCAGCATGCGGTTGATAACATCCAGATTCTCCTGACTATCAAAAAAAGTACGGATACTCTGGGCAACCGTTGCACCGATATCCCGGATACTGATCAGTTCGTCAAAGGTCGCTTTTTCAAGGTTTTCCAGGCTGCCGAATGCCTGCGCCAGGGCTTTTGCTGTGCGCTCACCCACGTGGCGGATGCCAAGTGCGAAAACGAACCGTCCCAGTTCCTGTTGTTTGCTTTTTTCAATAGCAGTCAGCAGGTTGTCGGCCAGTTTGTCTCCCATGCGCTCGAATTGCATGAAATCATCCCTGGTCAGATAATAAAGGTCCGCAATGTTATGTGCCAGATCAAGTGACAGTAGCTGCTCCACAAATCGTTCTCCCAGCCCCTCGATGTCCATGGCATTACGCGATGCAAAGTGCTTGATTGATTCTCTGATTTGCGGTGGACAGGAAAGACCCATGCAGCGTACTGCTACCTCATCAGCGATCTGGACGATGGTCGCTCCGCATTCCGGACATTTTTCCGGTGGTGGCAGATATCGTTCAGCTCCGGTTCTTTTCTCAGTCAAAACCCGCACAACGGCAGGTATGACATCTCCGGCACGCTCTACTAAAACAGCATCGCCGATTCTGATATCTTTTAAGGCGATCTCATCCCAGTTGTGAAGCGTCGCCCTGGATACAGTCACTCCCGAGATCTCAACCGGCCGTAACTGGGCAACCGGAGTAATTACGCCGGTGCGTCCAACGGAAGGAATGATGTTTTCTACTACGGTTTCAGCTTGGCGAGGTGGGAATTTACAGGCAACCGCCCAGCGTGGTGAACGGCTTTTCTCCCCCAGTTCCCGCTGCAGGGCAAATGAATCGACTTTTATGACTGTTCCGTCTATTTCGTAGGGTAGGGATTCACGTTGTTCCTGCATTTGCTGATAATAAACGGCAGCTCCGTTTATGTTGTTTTCCTGCCGGATAAGCGGGTTGACCGGCAGTCCCCATGATTTAATGGTCTGCAGAAATTCATATTGTGACGCGAATTCAGCCCCTTCAATACTGCCGGGTGCATAACAGAAAATGGAAAGTGGTCGACGTGCCGTGATGCGAGAATCAAGTTGTCGTAAGGAACCGGCAGACGCGTTTCGCGGGTTGGCAAAAGGTGCTTCACCGTTTTCTTCTTTTTCTTCATTAATCTGTTGGAAAGCCTTCAGGGAAAGGAAAACCTCACCTCGTACTTCCAGTAATCCGGGAATATTTTTACCTTCCAGTTGTAATGGAAGCGATCGGATTGTTCTGACGTTTTCTGTCACATCCTCGCCGGTAACGCCGTCACCACGTGTTGATGCAATGCTTAGATGTCCATCAATATAGACAAGTTCTACTGCCAGGCCATCCATTTTGGGCTCGCAGATGTAGTTGATATCAAGCTCGGATGATTGGCCAAGTACCTTTTTGACTCTCTGATCGAAATCAATGATTTCACCTTCGTTAACGGCATTTTCCAGCGAGAGCATGGGAATGCGGTGCATGACAGAGGAGAACTTACCTTGCGGTGTGCCACCCACTCTTTGAGTAGGAGAGTCGGCAGTTACCATTCCCGGATGCTGACTTTCCAGTGTCAGCAGCTCACGGAAAAGTGCGTCATATTCCGCATCAGTTATGGTAGGTGCATCCTGGTCGTAATATCGGCTGTTATGTTGCCTGATCAGGTTTCGCAACTCTTCTGCTCGGGTTTTTATCTTGTCTGCTGGTGTATTAATGTCGAGTAAAGACAGTTGCATTTATGGCCTCGGGGATGTTATTGACATCGAAACAGACTACAGTATTATGCAGGTAATTTCAATTAGTTGCTAAGGAACAACAATGGATGAAAAATACCTTAATGAACTTTGCAGCTGGTTTAACAGCTACGTCAAAGAGTTTTATATGAAAGAGTTAGAAGCGGACAGGAATATTCTGCTCAAGATTGAACATACCCATAAGGTTTTTCAGGTAATGGGAAAATTGGCCGTTGGTGAGGGGCTGCAGGCAGAAGATATGCGCATTGCCCAGGCTGTATCTCTGTTGCATGATGTGGGTCGTTTTCCGCAGTATCGGCGTTGGGGAACATTTCGCGACCGGGATTCGGATAATCATGCCCGTCTGGCCATTGAGGTCATACGTGAGCAGGCCTTGCTTGCTGGTCAGTCACCACGGGTGCGCCTGTTGATCGAAGAGGCGGTCCGTTTTCATAATCTTCTGCAAATACCGGCCCGGCTGAAGTCTGATACTTATATTTTTTTGAGGCTGATCAGGGATGCGGATAAGCTGGATATCTGGCGGGTGTTTGTGGGTCATTTCAGCACTCCGCCGGAAGAACGCGCTTCAGCAGCTCTACTCGGGTTCCCTGAAAAGCCAGGCGTCTCTCCGGTCTGTCTGTCAGCTCTTGAGGAGCGACGCATAGTTAACCTGGATACGGTCAATTGCATCAATGATTTCAAGCTGCTGCTGATCTCCTGGGTATATAACCTGAATTTCAAGACTTCCTATGGCCTGCTGCAGGAAGGTAGTTTTATCAACAGTATTATGTCTGGACTTCCCGATGATGAAGCTGTCAGAAATGCCGTTGCTGTAGCAGAAGATTTTGTTGCAACTCAGGCAAAGGCTGTTTCTGCTTGACAATAGCCCTGTTTTTTTCACAATAGGGTCACTTAAGTCCAAAACCCTGATAAACAGGATAAGTAAGTTAGGAGTTTTTTCATGCCACATAACCGATACCGCATTGCTACAGAGAAACTCCGTTGGACATGTAACCCTTCTGATTTCGATTTTGAAACCACCAGTGAGTTGCCTGATCTGGATTATGCCATTGGGCAGAAGCGTGCTCTGCGTTCCATAGAATTTGCACTTGGGATGGGGGAAACCGGTTTCAATCTTTATATTGCCGGGGAACCGGGAACCAGTCGTAATTCGACAATTAAAAATATCCTGAAAAAGCGTGTCAAAAATGAGCCCAGCCCCAATGACTGGGTCTATGTAAACAATTTCAAAGACCAGGATTCGGCCGTTTCCCTGTCTCTTCCGTCGGGTCGAGGCAGTGAACTGGCTGCTGATATGAAAGAACTGGTTGATGCTTTTAAAAAAGATATTCCTAAGGCGCTGGAAAGTCCTGAATATGAAGCCCGTCGTACCGAAATTCTGGAAGGTTATCAGGCGAATAACAACCAGCTTTTTCAGGCCTTGGAAAAAGATGCAGTCAAAAGCGGTTTTGCCCTGCAGCGGACCGTCTCCGGTCTGGTGATGGTGCCATTGAAAGACGGCCGTAGTTATTCTCAGGAAGAGTATGCCGCGCTGACCGATAAAAAACGTGACAAGCTCGATCAATCTGGCAAGAGGTTGACCGACATGCTGAATGATGTGTTGCGCCAGGTGAGGGATAACGAAAAGCTTACCAAAGATGCGCTAGCCAAGGCTGATCGGGAACTGGGGCTCTCCTGTCTGGGGCATCGTTTTGATCCGCTAAGGGAGAAGTATGAAGGACTGGACAAGGTTTTATCCTATCTGGATGCGGTCAAGGAAGATATACTGAATAACCTGGAGGATTTTAAACCACAGTCAGCACAACCACAGATTCCTGGTATCAAGTTGCCGCGTGAGGAACCGACCTTTGGACGTTATGAAGTCAATGTGCTGGTGGATAACAGCAAATGCGAAGGGGCTCCGATTGTGTTCGAGCCCAACCCGACCTACAACAATCTTTTTGGCCGCATTGAGCATGTCATGCAGTATGGTGGAGTGGCGGTGACTGATTTTACCATGATCCGCTCTGGAGCTCTGCATCGTGCCAATGGCGGATATCTGGTGCTTGATGCCCGTGAGGTGCTGATCAACCCCTTTGTCTGGGATGCCTTGAAACGTTGTATTAGAACCGGTGAAATCAGGATTGAAGATGTTCTGGAGCAGTATCGTTTCATGACCATGGTATCACTCAAGCCGGAAACGGTTCAGCTGCAGGCTAAAATAGTATTGATCGGCACTCCCTGGATCTATTACCTGCTTTTCTACCAGGATCCTGAATATCGCAAGTATTTCAAGGTAAAGGCCGAATTTGACAACCGGATAGAGCGTTCACCCCAGATCATGCGCGATTATGCGCTGTTTGTGGCAACGCATTGCCGCTGTGAGAACCTATTGCACTTTGATCGCAGTGGTATCGCCCGTTTACTGGAATATACCGCCCGCATGGTGGAGGACCAGCAGCGGTTTTCTTCCCAGTTCATGGAGATAGCCGATTTTATCCGCGAGGCCAGTTACTGGGCTCAAAATGACGGGCATACGGTTGTTCGGGCCAATGACGTTTTGCG
>JBGSQR010000551.1:0-1925 GCA_041737975.1 Geobacterales bacterium
AACAAAGGCACTCAAAAAGATGAAATGCTTCTAAACAATCTGGGTTCACGCTATCTCATGTTGTTAAAACTGACCCAAAAGATCGAAGTAACAAAGGAAAGCACCAGGCCGCAAATAGCTATTTTCATCTGGCAGCTCAGGCAGCTGGAGCTATTCAGCTATGACCTGGCTTATCAGTTCAGCAAATACAACAATGTACGCGACATTTACCAAAACACACTCCTCTACCGTTATGGAGGAAGAAACTTTGAGCAGTTCAAGGCGGAACTGGTCCAGTGCCGTATCGATCATAAAATCATAAAGTCATGGCTGATGAGTATTTTGCATCGTATTAAACGTAATGAAACCTGGATAACCGAGAACGTTTCCTTTGATGATTACAAAACCGAGTTGTTGCAAAGCTACGGGCAGGCCATCAATCGCACCATGATCTTCACCCTGGATCCGGATAACGGGAAGTTTTTTTCAACGGATCGACGATTCTGCGAACACCTGGATTTTGCACCGTACCTTGGCCGTGAGCGCGATCAATTGATCCGTGGTGAATTTTCAGGGGACTTTAAAAATGTCTCCAGCCCTATTGTAATGGGTGTTTGGAAAGCAAAGGACCACCAGGAACTGTACGGCAAGATTTCACTGATCAGGAAGGGAGCCGGACAGCTCCTGAGCATGGGGCTCAGTGAGGAAAAGCGGCTTACTTTTTACAATACAACCTATAACTCGTGTGATGTCGACCTGGATATTTTCAAGACAGTCACCCTCCATGAAATGGCCACTATCAAGGATGAAGATTTCCATAAACTGACCAGAGAAGTGGATAACGAAATGAGCGATCTGATTTTTGCTGCTGGGTGATCATGCTAAACTAGCTTTTTCAAACAACAATGACCTTTAAGCCCCGTCCTTCTCCGGAAGAATATACAAAAGTAACTGTTGCCGATACGTTTGTCCAAGTGGCTGGGCGGTAATCCTTGCCAAAAATAAACCTGAACGCTTTGACCCGGCTATCGGCTGGCAGATACAGTCCTTCCGGCAGATCCCGACGACCCGGCCAACTGCACTGTTGTTGACGGTCGGAGATAAAGCCAGGAAGTTTACCCTGCAGCGGCATTTCACAACTGCAATAGTCGAAGAACAGAGCATCATACAGAAGCAGCCTGTCCGTCTCAGAGAGTAGCGAGCCTGCAAGAGAGGCAAACAGCTCATACAGCCGCCGAGTAGTGCGCCCAGAAAGGTTTTCGTTTTCCGCCTGCTGCGCCAACCCGTCCAAGAGTTTACAAAAGCTCAGTTTCTCTTCCATAAACGCCAATGCGGTACAGAATCCCCCATTATTATGAAACAGATCCAACAAGCGCCCCACTGTTTCTATACGACATATTTCGTCATAAGTCAGCTTGGGAGTATTTAAAATCATATAGGGTGGGGTTTCTGAATAATTGTAGCCTTTACGGGCAGCAATTTCGCGCATGGCTGAACCCTTCAGGACTTTAAGCGGCTCTATCTGGATCACATGCGGCTTCAGCTCGCTGATTTGCTGCAGTGAGTTCAGCAGCCCGGCGTAATCCTCACCTGGAAGGCCGGCAACCAGATCCAGGTGCAATTCAATATTTGTTTCACTACGCAGACGACGGACGTTTTCAAAGATGCGCGGCAGATCGGCTTTCCGCTCGACCTGGGCCAGCGTCTCCTGCGAGGTCGACTGAACACCAATTTCAAATCGAAAAGTATCAGGCGGCACATTGCGCAGCACGGCAAAGTTTTCCTCTGTCAGCAGGTCTGCTGCGATTTCAAAGTGGAAATGGCTGCTGTGGTTGTTATCAAGAATGAATTGCCAAATCTGGCTGGCCCGCCTGGCGTCATAGTTGAATGTCCGGTCAACCAGCTTGACCTGGCTGGTATTGCGCTGCATCAGCCAGTGCAGGTCA
>JBGSQR010000568.1:0-4967 GCA_041737975.1 Geobacterales bacterium
ACTCCTGAGATATCTGTCATTGGCAAAATCATAAAGGGAATAAAAATATTACCCTTTGCAAAAAGACCTACTACATCAAGATCTCTTTTTAGATCTTTCAATATATTCAACGACTGGTTGGTCAGCTGAATGTTATTATCCTGAGTCAAATCAATTATTGTGAATGTGCGCAGATCGACAATTTTATCGTATGAGATGAGAATTGTTGAAAATGGAGAATTATATCTGCAATTGCGCTTGATCTCCAGATTCATAAAAAAGGCCATGGTTGCGGCATTATATGCGCCTTCGGGGATCTCAATTTTGTGAGTTACAGCAGCATCGGCTCGAAGATGAGCTTTTTTGACCATATTGTCTATCTTGTCGCCGGAGAAGCCATTTGAAATCAATACGGATCTTACTTCTTCAGTGACGCTTTCATCATATTGTCCTTGTTCTGAAATTTGCTCAATTAAGGAAAGCAAGGTTTCTTCACCAAGGTCTTTAGATTTGTTGACATTTTTTTTGAGCCAATCAACTTTTAAGCTAGAGAGGGTTTCTGAAAACTGGGCAGCAAGCTTTCGGGCAACATCAGTGACCGTCTCGGTGCTTATATCCTGTGCTTTCAAGCGATCCAATATTTCCCGTTCGATTCTAGTTACTGCAGATTTAAGCAATACGCCGCCACCTGGGGCTGCTGCTTCAGGTGATTGCAATGCCAGGGCCCGACTCACCTTTTCGATATAATCGCTCAAAACTGTTGACATCTGCTGGTCGTCAGATTTGACGCCACCTTTGTTAAGTTCTGCCGCCAGTACGATCAGTCTGGCCGATTCTTCCGGTGCTGCCTTGATGCCCTCAATCAGTTCATTCAGGGTCAGGCCAATCTGGTCCGATGCTTCAACCAGAATCTGAATTAAGCCGTCGCTATCCAGTTCTTTATTCAGTTCCTTTACAAGCGATAAATAATCGGAAGGCGACATGCCTTCGGCAAATAGACCGTCTTTAAGTTGTGGTAACAGATACTTGAGTTCTTTGATGTCAGGCAGCATACGACGGATGATCTGGGCAAGTCTTTTGACAGAAATCTTTTGATCAACCCGGTATTCATCCTTGATCAGTCTGACAATTACCTGGTAACTAAGCTGATTTATTTCGGATATGGCAAGTTCATCAGTGGAATTCAGTTTTCCGGTTTCTTTCTGCAGCCTGATATTATCAAGGAGATTCTCTTTGATCTTATAGACCGTTTCAAGCATTTCAGCCGTACTTAGGGTAGAGTCATTATCTGGTTCTTCAGACGATGTAAATTGTTTACTGATTGATTTGATTCGAGATGAAATGAGTTTGTCAGAATCTGCCAGTGAGAGCCTGGATGAGTCGGTAGCTGCTGCACCTAAAACCTGGCTTTGTTCTGCTGGACTTCGCAGCGAGACCAGTTCCGAAAATTCCTTGAGAACTGCATCCGGAGCAGCCTGAAAAGATGGCCCGGCTACAAGGTTTTGCTGATTGCTCAATAACTGTCGGGATTCGGAAAGGAGGTCCTTATTGACGATTGTATCATCAAGGGTGACTCTCTTGTACATAACATAGTTGATCTTTATGCCGGTAATGCCCTCATTGTTCAGGTATTCCTGCATTGCTTCAATTGTCTTGAACTCTGATAGGGAACCGATCAGGTAGAACAGTGCCTGGACATTTTCCAGAGAGGCCTCTTTGGAAAAACTGACCGATTGTACGCCGGCTTTTTTGAACCGATTATTGATCCGCTGTACGCTGACCAGTTTGTCAACACAGTGGTTTTCAAGAAAAATAGAGTCCTTCTCTACGCTTATGGAAATCAGGTTTGTGCTGTCAAAAAGTGGCTGTAAAACACCATAAAAGGTCGCAGCACTTTCTTTGGTGGTCTGGTGCATTCCCCCGTACATAAAAGCATTGTTGAAAGCCAGATTGAATGTCCTGGCAATCTGCAGTGCCTGATTTAAGTCGATAGCGATTTCAGACATAAATGTGATGTCCCGTATTAAGTTAAAAAAACAGCAAAATCAGATCGTAACAAGATAAGCTTCCAGTGCTGTTTTAAATTCCAGGCAGTCTGCAAAACGATTTTGTGGTCTCGATGCAATCGCCTTACAAATTATTTCCTCGAGATTTCTGTTAATTGATGGGTTGATTTCCGATGGTCTGGCTGTAAAAAAACTGTCAGGGTCATTTCGTTTACGTTTGACCATGTCAATAAGTGACTCTTTCTGTGTCGGTAAAAAGCCCGCAACCATCTCAAGCAGAATGACGCCAACCGAGTAGATGTCTGTTCGTCCATCTACCTCACTCCGGGATGCCTGTTCAGGTGACATGTACATTGGTGTCCCTAAAACCACAGAAGTTTCGCTGTATTCAGCCCAGATGGTTCTGGAAATGCCGAAATCTGCCACAAGCGGGCGCTTGAATCTGTCATCAACAAGTATGTTTGCCGGCTTGATGTCCTGGTGAAAAACACCTTCTTCATGGGCATAGCCAAGGGCATCAAGCACCTGGCAGATATACTGAATTGTATCAACAACAGGAAGAGTTCGTTTTGTCGGAACCGGATGTTTGCGCAGCTTGTTTATAATGGTTCTCAGGTCATGTCCGACAACAAGTTGCATTACTTGAAAAAAGAAATCATCGGTTTCACCCATCTCAAATACCGGCACAATATTGGGGTGAGCTAGTATACCTACTGTTTCGGCTTCGTCGCGAAACATCTGCTGTGCCCTTGTACTGCTTGCAATAGATTTAGGGAGAATTTTAACTGCAACCTGACGTTTGAGGGTCGCTTGATACCCGATAAAAACAGCACCCATTGACCCTCGGTTCAGTAATTTAACCAGTGTTACATTACCAATATTGGCACCAATGTATTGTGTAAGGTCAACGGATGCTATGTTGCTCATGGAAAAACTCCAGATCTAATGCTTTATGGTGAGACAGTATCAATTTTATATTACAGGGTAAAGCTATAATTTAATTCTACCACAGCCAGTAGTTTAACAAATTATTTCTGGATAAATTGACAGCCTGTCACATTTAATATGTTGTAAAATATGATAAAATAATATTTAATTCTCACTCATATAACTTCAAATCTTCTCTTGTTTAAACTCATGAAAGAATTAATATGGACACTTATCAGTTCCCGATACAAAGAGTACTATTTGACAAGAAAACATTGTCCAGAGAGCTGTTGAAAAGTTTACTGGAGATGGTGTACGTCACATCACCGCCGTTTACGGGATATATTCAGTTTGAGGGGGATGATTTTTCCCTGAATTTTCTTTTTTTCTTTAATGGAGCGCCCTACGCTGCCGGCAGATGTAACGAGGGTAAGTCAGACAGTTACTCTATTCAGGAACTTTGCGGGATACTGACAAAAACTTCTAAAAATACTTTCACCGTTTCGGTCTGCCAGACTGATCCGGTTTTACTGAAAAGCATGTTGCTTTTTATGCAGGGCGAGCCGGATGTCAAAGCACCGACCTCTCTACTGGACTGTGAATACATTGTAAAACAGATCGGCGAGACTGGTGTAAATGCAATGGTTGCCCTTAGTCGGGATAAATATATAAATTTTTTCTTTTTCAGGGAAGGGAAAGGGGCGCTGGCTTATTTTGCTGATTCCTCGTTTGAGAGACCCAAAGGGATGTCCGTAGATGAAGAGATGCTGCTCTATGCTTACCAACCAGGAAGTAAAGTTCAGGCGCTTGTTTTTCGTGACATGAATACAACTATGGCAGAGGATTCTAATCTGCTTGATCAAAGTTCGCTGATTAATCTGCTTACTTTAGGTTATTTGAAAAACAGACGTAAAAGTGATACTGAAAAATCTAACGAGTCTGCCGCCATTCATGAAAACAGACGCAGCACAGATACTGAAATGTCGTCCATAACAACAAAGGATGGTATTGAGGTTCTTGTCAGGGCCCTCGGTCAAAAACTGAAATCACCCGGTGTTTTGCTGACAATAGAATCAGGGACACAGCAGGGAGAACGATTTACTGTAACGCTTCCTTGTACAATCGGACGTAAAGGCTGTGATTTGATTCTGGATGATCGTGTGATTTCAAGACGACATGCAGAACTTAAGCTCGTAGATGACAAGCTGATGATTGAAGACCTGGAGAGCAAAAACGGTACCAGGGTAAATGGTAAAAAAGTCAGCAGTGAGTTTCTTGTCCCGAATGACATAATCTCTATCGGACCGATAAATTTAAGGATATCTTCAACTTAGTAGTTAATTCTGCAGTTTTTTTTGTGAGCGATGGCTACTCTAACTCCAGCTTATCAATTAATTCGCCAATCTCTTTGCATGATGAAACTCTATAGGTCGCATCAATTAACTCTTCCGTTTCCCCAAATCCCCATTTGCAACCGACTGTTGTTATGCGTGCCCGATTGCCGGCAGCAATGTCATTGATGCTGTCTCCTACCATTACCGCTTGATCCGGAGTAAACCCAAGATGCTTAACCACATATAAAAGCGGGGAGGGGGAGGGTTTTAGTTCAGGAAAAGTGTCTCCTCCGCATATTATTGAAAAGAATTGTTCCACCTCAAGGTTTTCAAGCAGGAGTCTGCAGAGAGATTCATTCTTGTTGGAGATGATAGCCATTATGATATCCTGTGAGGCCAGTTTTTCGAGAAGTTCCCGGGCTCCCGGATACAGTTTGCTATTGACCGCTATGTTGCTGGTGTTGTATTCCAGCAGCAAATTTAAACCACGTTCCACATCCTCAGTTGAGTAGCTGTTTAGCGCTCTTTGTACTAAGTTACGAGCGCCTCCGCCAATCAGATGTTTGATATTTGTTATTTCAAGAGGCACTCTTCCCAGGCTTGTCAACATATGATTGACAGCAGCGGCCAGGTCTTCCAGTGTATCCACCAGTGTGCCGTCCAGGTCATATAGTACAGCCTTGATATGATATTGAGATGGGTTCAAGGGAATTGGACTCCG
>JBGSQR010000591.1:0-2100 GCA_041737975.1 Geobacterales bacterium
AAAACGGCGTTATCATGGACATAGAAGGCAAGCTGGAAAACGGTTCATTCCGCTTCATCGTTCGCGAAAACGGTGTTACTCGTTCCGTCGTCATTCCACGGAACAGCTATGACCACACCACCATGGAGTGCCCTGAAGCACGGCTGGACTTTACCGGCAAAAAGCAGATCACCAAAAGACTGCTGGATGTGGAAAAACTTGTAGTGGTAAATCGGGATTATCAGCTGGTTAAAAACACCCACTACTCGGTTTCCGGGAAGGATTACCCCTGCCGGGTGGTAGACTTTTCAGATGTGAACAAAAAAGCCCGGCGCTGGCTGGCCTGGGATGGAACAACCGTGATCATGTACCGCCAGGACGGAAAGGGGGACAAAAACTCCTACTCAGTTCAGGCGTCTTTGGTAAGCAGGGAGATGTAGAGGAATAAGAAGGTTCAAAGCGTTTTTATTCGCAGATTTTCGAGTAAAACAGTTTCCCGAGAACCATTTCTGTGATAGGTGTTGACCTCAATTACAGAAGAGGTATTACCCTTATATACAAAAAAAACAGACCTGAACGGGAGCGACACATGAAAGTTATTGCCCTCTACAACATCAAAGGCGGAGTCGGAAAAACCGCCGCATGCGTCAACCTGGCCTATGCAAGTGCAAAGAGTGGCAAGAAAACTCTATTGTGGGATCTGGATTCTCAAGGGGCGGCAAGTTACTACTTCAGCATCAAGCCTGAGGTAAAGGGCGGCACAAAAAAACTTTTCAAAACAAAAGAGATCGGTGAACTGGTCAAGGAAACCGATATTGAAAACCTGGACCTGTTACCGGCTGATTTTTCCTATCGACATATGGACCTGTTTCTGGACAGCAGCAAAAAGCCAAAAAAACAGATGAATGAGTTTATCAGCCGCTTTGCAAAAGATTATGACTACCTGTTTCTTGACTGTCCTCCCAGCTTCTCGCTGGTTTCGGAAAATGTATTCAATTCGGCTGATGTCATGCTGGTACCGATGATTCCCACAACCCTGTCATTAAGAACCTATGACCAGATTATTAATTATGTGGGTGAACACAAAAAACTGTCTCTAAAACTGCTTCCTTTCTTCTCAATGGTGGACAAGCGCAAAAAACTTCACCAGGAAATAACCGATGAAAACCAAAGTGTAATCAAAGACGTATTGCGCACCAGCATCCCATATCTTTCGATAGTGGAGAGCATGGGGATACACAGGGCACCGGTGGGCTGTTTTGAACCTAAAAGCCAGGCAGCTGCGCTATTCGATCAGCTCTGGAAGGAAATTGTTCAGACTGCCGGGCTAAAAAGCAAATAGTGAAATCATAAACCGTTTGACGGAATAAAACGGCGCAGATAGCGTTCCACATACTCATCCGGAAACCGGGCATCCCTGAGGCCATGATTGATCCTGCCGATATACTCCTCTTTAGGTTTGCCCTCTTCCGTAACCAAATCAATATACACCAGACAGCTCAATTCCTTTCCATCAACCATAACAGCGATCATCTCCTTGCAATAACTCCCCTTAGCAACCCCCTCGTAGACATCCAGGTTTTCAATATCCGTATCGGAAAGTGCGTAGACCACTCCCAGGACATGGTCAGGTTCAGACGGAACAATGCTGGCATAACCCCGGGTCGTTATAATCCAGCGCCACCCGTTGAGAACGCCCTGTCCGATTTCCAGATGGTCCGGGCACCTGGCCATCATCTGTTGCCTCCACAGGTTTGATCCGTAAGCAAAATAGAACATGGTTCTCTCCCATATGTCGTACTGTCATTAAAAATTCACACAATATTTACTTAGTGAGAACATTGCTGTTTCAATTTTAATGTAAAATTCTCTTCCAATGCAACTAACTGTCATATCGACATTTTTCCGAAGCACTTCCCGAAAAACCTGTTCCGGGCTTTTCATGGCCCAACTTTCCCCATTCGCTTCCCATAGAGTATTAACAGCCCCTATCTATTTCCGTCAAGCAGAGGCTGGCCTGCCCATATCTTTTACCAATGTCAAATCGAAGATGAAACCAAGGCAGCGAGGATTGAGGCAACGAAGGCGTACAGGTAGTACGTTGAGGAGCCGAAGACGAGC
>JBGSQR010000628.1:0-24904 GCA_041737975.1 Geobacterales bacterium
CTAATGTTTCAAACCTGTAAACAGCCACACGGTCTGATTCAGATTTATAACCTGTTTTTTTTGATTCAACAAACTCCAACTGTTCTGGCAATTCGATTCTCACCGCCAGCTTTCGAGCGGCCATAGAACCGGCATTGATCAGAGTAACTTTGTACTGAAATGGCTCGCCGGGATATACCTTTACTTTGTTAGGTTTTACAACCGCTCGAATCAAGGGAGCAGAAGCGTTGATCATCACATCCCTGGAGAAACTGACATCAGGAAATCGACCAGAAAAAGCCTTGATCGGTAATTTCATTTTATACCCGTCTATCCGGTCATGGGGCACCTGGAACGAGAGCGCACCATTAAACTTCTCACCGGCAGATATCAAAACCCGCTCAAGAATAACCTTATCATCATCTACCGGGCTAAACCTGACAGCATATTCTGGCGCTGCAGTTGTTTTAAGCTGAAACTCCTCTCGACTGCCACTTTTGTTAATCAGCTCAAAAAGCAGTCTACCACGCTCGTCAACTTTAAAACTGCCGGGAGATTCCGATAAATTAATCGTTAGCTTGATACTGACTCTCTCATTTGCCAACTGTTCATCACGGACCTTCCTGGCTGCTATTTGAAGTGACCTGGACGGAGCAATTCCCTCACCATTTTTCTGACGTCTGCCAAGAACTATCAACTCATCATCCAGACTCTCCAAAATAGAACTATCACTGAATTCTGCAATAAAGCGGTTAGCTGTCGTGGCCGCAAGGACATTGTCGCCGGACCTGATCGCAGCTCTGGCCAACAAAAGCATTGAAATGTCTCGCAACTGAGAATCCGGAAATAGCAGATTTAGTTGATCAATTTTTTTAATGGAAAGCAGATAGTCTTTTTTCTTGTCGGCATTAAATGCCTCAACAAACAGAGTTGAGTCATCAAGTTCGGCGGCGAACAAAAGGCCGGTTCCAAACAGTACACAAATAGTACTGATCAGAATCGGCCTTAATATCAAAAACTGCAGGTTCAATTTTTATTCCACAAAGCTCTTCAGCTTTTTGCTGCGGCTTGGGTGTCTCAGCTTACGCAATGCTTTGGCCTCGATCTGGCGAATACGTTCACGGGTAACTGCAAAGTCCTGACCAACCTCTTCCAGTGTGTGGTCGCTCTTTTCACCGATACCGAAACGCATGCGCAGAACCTTTTCCTCTCGCGGGGTCAATGTTGAAAGGACACGGGCGGTCTGCTCGGAAAGATTGGCTTTAATTACCGCTTCTATGGGTGAAACAACCGCCTTGTCTTCGATAAAATCACCGAGATGAGAATCTTCCTCTTCACCAATCGGGGTTTCAAGTGAGATCGGTTCCTTGGCAATCTTGAGAACCTTGCGGACTTTGTCCAGCGGCAACTGCATCCGCTCGGCTATTTCCTCAGGCGATGGCTCCCGTCCATTTTCCTGCACCAACTGCCTGCTTGTGCGGATCAGCTTATTGATAGTCTCGATCATATGTACAGGAATTCGAATCGTACGGGCCTGATCGGCAATTGCACGTGTAATTGCCTGACGAATCCACCAGGTGGCATAAGTGGAGAATTTGTAACCACGCTGATACTCGAATTTATCAACAGCCTTCATCAGACCGATGTTGCCTTCCTGAATCAGGTCAAGGAACTGCAGGCCACGGTTTGTGTATTTTTTTGCAATAGAAACTACCAGTCTCAGGTTGGCTTCAATCAGCTCCGACTTGGCGATACGGGCCTTGCACTCACCCTCTTCAATAGCATGGAGAGCAGTCGAAAGTTCACTGGCTTTAAAACCGGATTCCTGTTCAACTTTCATCAATTTATGAGCTGCAGAAGAAAGACGCTTGTCGATTTTCTCAGTTTCCTCAGCTGACAATTTCAGTTTTTTCAGTTCAGCAGATGCTTTTGCTTCATCACTCTGATACTTTTCCATCAGCAATTTGAGTTTATCCTGAGGTATCAACGTCTCAAGATCCCTCATTTCACGCATCTGCCTATCAACCTTGAACGAAAGTTCCTTCAGGCGTTCGGCGATCTTGTTAATATGACGATCCTTCAAACGCAAAGAAATCAGCAATGAGGCCTGATGTTCCTTAAGTTCATTGAACCTCTTTTCCAGTTCCTTTTTCTTGGCAGCAGGTCCGGCTTTTTCAAGTGCCTCAGTAAGTCCTGCCAGTTCTTGATCACCTTCTGCAATGGCATCAATAACTTCAAGAATCCGCATCTTGGGGACGTCTTCTTCATCCTCTTCCAAGACCTCTTCTTCTACTTCCTTGCTGATTTCAGACGCGCTGAGCTGGAATTTACGTAATTTATCCCCCAGATTCAGCACTTCCTTAATGGTAATCGGTGTGTTCAGAATAACACTGGCCACATCACGCTCACCATCTTCGATCCGCTTGGCAATCTCAACCTCTCCCTCGCGTGTCAGCAGAGAAACAGACCCCATCTCACGCAGATACATACGCACCGGATCGCTTGTACGGCCAATGGAACCAGGTTCAAACTCAACCTCTTCGGCTTCGCCTTCCCCCTCTTCATCCTCTTCCATGTCAATCTTCATCTTAGGAATCTTGACCTTCTGGGATGAGTCTACGATCTCAATGTCCATATCACCGAACATACCCATGACATCATCGATTTGGTCCGTGGCGATATCAGGAGGCAGTATATCATTCACCTCTTCAAAGGTCAGGAACCCCTTCTCCTTGCCGAGATCAATCAGTTGTTTTACTTCGTCCAGGTTTTTCTTTGCCATTCTTTCACCTCAAATAAAGCCTTTCAAGGCTACAGTCTCGATTTTCTACTGCGCAATGCATCCGCCTGTTGTAGCAGTAATGCATATTCTTCACTATCCGACTCCAATACGGCCAACCGTGCTGCAATATCTTTTATAGATCTGAGTTCCTTCTGTTCTCTACTGCGCTGACAGTGTTCATAAGCCTGACGCCAATCAATATCAGCCATATGTTCATCGGAAACAAGTAGTCTGGACAGGATAACTCTTATAGCCTGATCCTCAATCTGCTCCATCAGCAGACTCAATGCCTGTGTATCCTGATCACCTGAAAGTGTTTCCAGCATTATTCCAGCCAGCTGAAGATATGCACCATTAAAAAGCTGGTCTATTCCGCAAGCAATGACCTTCTGGCGGGCTTCCGGGTACCTGCTGATCAAGGACAGCAATGTTTCCTGCCGCGAATCACCAAGAGTCTTTACAGTTGCCTGATCACCCTGAAAATCTCTGGCGGTTACATTCATACCGCCCAGACGCTTTCGAAAAGCGTGGCTGGTAATTCCAATCAGCCGACAGATTTCCTTTTCATAGAGATCCCGTTCAACCGGATCAGCTATCCTACGGAAACGCGGGGCCAGTTCATCAATAATACGAACCTTGTTATCAACACTATCCGCCGGGGTATCCGCAAGCAGTGAACGCACAAAAAACTCAAATGCGGGCCGCGCTTTGTCCTGGCTAAGACGAAAAGCCTCCACCGGATTGCTGGCCAGGAAACTGTCCGGGTCATCACCGACCGGCAGAGTTATGACATATGCCGGCAGTTTCTGTTCTAGAAACAGCTCCATCGATTTTATCGTTGCCTTACGCCCTGCCGCATCGCTGTCAAAAAGCGTATAAACCTTTGCAGCATGCCTCTTGATCAGACTGGTGTGACTTGTAGTCAACGCTGTTCCGCAGGTTGCCACAACATTTTTGATTCCAGCCTTATAAAGCGCCAGATGATCGAAATACCCTTCAACTATTATGATACTGTTCTCTGTTCTGACGCTGGGCAAAGCCAGATTAATGCCAAACAGGACCGAGCTTTTATGGTAAAGCGGAGACTCGGGTGAATTGATATATTTTGGCAGCGCATTATCAAGCACACGCCCTGCAAAAGCAATCACATTGCTCTTTGCATCCCGAATCGGGAAAATAAGTCGATTGCGAAACAGATCATACCAGCCACCATCATTTTTACGGATGACACCCAGTTTGGCCGCTGTTTCCAGGTCAATGCCATTTGCTTTGAGATGCTGTGCTACTGAATCCCTGCGGTCTGGAGCAAATCCAAGTCCGTATTCTGCAGCGATCTCTCCTGAAGCTGATCTGGCCTCCAGATATTTTCTGGCAGCAGAACCTTCCGGCCTATGTTCCAGAACATCTCTGTAGAACCCAGCAACCAGGTCATTAATTCTTTGAAAAGCCTGTCGCTCGTTCTGGGCCTGTTTCTCAGCCGGAGTTAACTGGCGATCCTCAATTTCAACTCCTGCCTTGCGGGCCAAATGTTTAACGGCTTCCGGAAAGGACAAACCGTCAATTTTCATTACAAATGAAAATATGTTGCCACCGGCACCACAACCAAAACAGTGAAAAATTTCTCGCGCCGGATTTACATTGAATGACGGCGTTTTTTCCGCATGGAACGGACACAGTCCGGCAAAATTCGATCCGGAACGTTTCAGCTCAACATACTCGGAAACAACCTCCACAATCGAAAGCCGCTCTGAAATTTCCCGTACTTTCTCCTCAGGGATCATGACCGGCCACCGCTTTTGGAACGCCACATCTGCAGAAGATGTCCGCCCATATCAGCAAACATGCTTGCTGCTTTGGATTCACCAATTTTAGTTTTCAACTGTATCGGCATGAAGTCTGATGTAGCGACTGAAAAAAGCAGGCACAGGATCAAAGCTCCCTCCACGACACCTATCAGTATTCCACCAAGGCGGTTCAATGTGCCAAGCATTACGACACGCAAAGCTGCTGTAACAATATTGCCTATGATGTGGGCGATGAATCCGATCAGGAACAAAAGAAGCATGAATGCTAAAAACGATGAAATTAGTTTTGAAAGGTGGAGCCAGTTTTGAATCAGTATGGCAAGGTCTGGATAATAAATGTACGCTGCCCAGCCGCCAACAATCAATCCTGCCAGTGATGAGACCTCGTTGACAAGACCTCTCACAAGTCCCTTTAATGCAAAACAGATCAGGATAATCAGGATAATGGCATCAACAAGATTCATCTAAAAACCTTTATAGCCACGACAAGAAAGGGGCGATCAAAATGATAGCCCCTTTCTCGGTTTAACAAAACAGTCTTGTTTGCCGTATAATCAGGCGAAAGCACTGTCAGGAAAGCTGCTCTTTTACTATATCACTGACAACTTTTCCATCGGCTCTGCCGGCTACCAGAGGGGCAACAATCTTCATAACCCTTCCCATATCCTTGACACTGGAAACACCAGCTTCTTTGATTGCCCGTGCAACAAGTTCACTAATTTCTGCAACAGCTAGTTGTGACGGAAGAAAACCGATCAAGATTTCCAGCTCAGCCTTTTCCTTTTCTACCAGGTCCTGCCTGTTACCCTCTTCGTAAAGTCGAATTGATTCACGGCGCTGTTTAACCAGGGTTGAGATTACATCTCTCACACCCTGGTCATCCAGTTCCTGTTTTTTTTCAATCTCACGATTTTGGATCATTGAACGAATCATGCGCACAGTAGAAAGACGAAGCTCATCTCGAGCCCGCATTGCCTGTTTCATTGAATCGTTTAACTGTTCCTTGAGTGTCATACGTTACCTAGTCAACCATTTTACGCTGTTTTTTGAGGGCGCGCTTGCGTGCTGCAATTGCCTTCTTCTTGCGCTTGATACTAGGTTTTTCAAAGTGCTCACGTTTGCGAACTTCAGAAAGAATCCCAGCTTTTTCGCACTGTTTTTTAAACTTCTTAAGGGCAAGCTCAAACGGCTCACTTTCCTTGATTTTAACTCCCGGCATTAAATATCAACTCCCCTCATTGTAAAATACCTGACTAAACTATCTATATGTTCAACTTGCAAATTATGAGAAATTTGAGAGTCTATTAAAATAACAGGTAAAGCGATATTGTCAACATAAAAACAAAGTTTTTGTCAGCAGAGCCGCCTACTATTTTCTCGATTTTTTTTCTTCTATCCCAGAGACGCCAAAACGTCGACCAAGCTCGGCATAAATATCGGTCGGCTTTATGTCACAATAGCCCAATAAAACCAGCGTATGAAACAGAAGATCGGCTGTTTCGCAGATAATTTCCTCACGCTTTCCGCCTTTACCGGCAATAACCAACTCAGTAGACTCCTCACCAATCTTTTTCAGAATGGTATCAAGCCCTTTATACATGAGGGAAGCGGTATAGGAGTTTTCATTTGGATTGGCTTTGCGCTCAAGAATAACCTGATAGACAGCATCCAGAATATGTTTGTCCATATCAACTCCAGTTCTTGAATTTACAATCTGACCGGCACGCCACGTTCTGCCAGATAATGCTTGGCCTCATCAATTGTATGCTCACGGTAATGGAAAATAGAAGCAGCCAGACAGGCACTGGCTCCAGCCTTTGTAAAGCCATCATAGAGATGCTCCAGGTTTCCGACTCCGCCGGAAGCGATGACAGGAATCGAAACAGCATCCACGACAGCACGGGTCAGCTCAAGGTCATACCCATCCTTGGTGCCATCACAGTCCATACTGGTCAAAAGAATCTCACCTGAGCCAAAAGACTCCATCTTAATTGCCCACTCTACCACATCTATTCCTGTAGGAGTACGCCCACCGTGAGTATAAACTTCCCAGCGCTTTTCACCTGGAACACGCCTGGCATCGATGGCTACAACAGTGCATTGGGAACCAAAGCGTTCTGCCGCTTCACTGACAAATTCCGGACGGTGAACCGCTGCAGTGTTGATTGAAGTTTTATCGGCGCCCGCATTAAGCAAACGACGAATATCGTCAACCGTGCGTATTCCGCCACCAACCGTCAGAGGCATAAAAACCCGTTCAGCAGTACGGCGTACAACATCAATGATAATATTTCGTTCATCGCTGGAAGCCGTTATGTCAAGAAAAGTCAGCTCATCGGCACCCTGTTTATCATAAATCTCTGCGATTTCAACCGGATCACCCGCATCGCGTAATTCCAGAAACTGGACCCCTTTGACAACACGGCCACCCTTGACATCGAGGCATGGGATAATACGTTTTGTCAACATTCAGCGCATCCCTTTTGTCATGGCAATCGCCTCTGCAAGCTTGATTGAACCGGTATAAACGGCTTTTCCGGTAATAACACCAGTAACACCGCAGCTCTCTATGGCAATCAGATTCTCAATATCCTTCAGCGTAGACAGGCCACCGGATGCAATAATCGGAATATTTACCGCCTCGGCCAACGCCTTTGTTGCTTCAATGTTTGGCCCCTGCATCATTCCATCCCGGCTGATATCCGTATAAATGATTGCAGAAACACCACAATCCTCAAACTTGCGAGCGAGATCAACCGCTGTTATTCCGGTCACTTCTGCCCAGCCCTGTACAGCCACCATGCCGTTCTTCGCATCAATTCCGACCACGATTCTACCGGGGAATTTGGCACAGGCTTTGCGAACCAGTTCCGGGTTCCGTTGCGCAGCAGTACCGATGATGACGCGTGACAAGCCCATAGCCAGATATGCTTCGATTGTGGCCATATCCCTGATACCGCCGCCAAGCTGTGAAGGGATATTAATTGACTTGACAATCGCTTCGATAGCAGACCGGTTTTTAGGCTCACCGGCAAACGCACCATCCAGGTCTACAATATGAAGCATTTCTGCCCCCTGGTTCTGCCAATCCAGTGCCTGGGCCGCAGGGTTATCGTTAAAAACAGTGTCCTTATCCATCAGACCCTGTTCAAGACGGACACAAACTCCATCTTTAAGATCAATAGCTGGTATTACTATCATTTGAACTCCGCAAAGTTTTTGAGTATCCGCAGACCGATTTCCTGCGATTTTTCCGGATGAAACTGGGTGGCAACAATATTATCTTTCCAGATGGATGAACAGAATTCAATACCGTAGCTGGTTGTCGTCGCCACGACCGATTCATCATCCGGTTTTACAAAATATGAGTGAACGAAATACACATTAGATTCCGCCGCAATGCCATCAAATACCGGGGGCGCCTGTTTAAAGCTGATCTGATTCCAACCCATGTGCGGCACCTTCAGCTCTTCCCCGTTTTCCTTCATTCCATCAGGAAAACGAAGTACATGGCCTGGAATTACACCAAGCCCTTTGTAGTGACCAAACTCCACACTGTCTTCAAAAAGCAGCTGCATGCCGACACATATTCCGAGAAAAGGCCGCCCTTCTGAAATAACACGCAGAATCGGATCAACGAAACCACCCTGTTCAAGATTGCTCATGCAATCACGAAATGCTCCGACTCCAGGCAGCACAATTTTGTCCGCCTCAAGAACAATCTTCGGATCAGCAGTAATTACCGCCTCTGCACCAATTTTTTCAAAACCTTTTTGCACTGAGCGAAGATTGCCCATGCCGTAATCTATAATCGCTATCACTTGACACCGTTCTTGTTAAGATGAGGGCCGTACTTCTTGTCTGTTCCCTTGATATGATTGATCAGCCAATCCTGCAGGAAGCTGATTATATCCTGGCTCATTACGTTCTCGCCGGCACGGAATTTAGCCTGCAAATCGACAACCTGATCAACAAGCTTTTTATGAATCTGCTTATGCTGTGCCTCGTCAGGATATCTGGTTTTGGCAAAATCCCGTTCCTCTTCTGCAAAATGGCTGACCGTATAATCAGCCAGGCCATTCAGTATCTGCCCGATTGCGTCCTTGCTGCGCTTCTGCTGCATGGCATCATGCAGATCATTAACCATTTTGAAGAGCACTTTATGAGCGTTATCGAATTTTTCTACTCCTGTTGCAAAAGATGCATCCCATTCCAGGGCATTTGCCAGGCGGAAATGGCCCACCAGCCCATGCAACTGCTCTACCTGATCAGATAGCTTGGAGGTTGCCACTGTTGTATTGCGTGAGCTTTCCACATTGCGATTGACCACATCAGTGATCATCTGGATATTCTGGGTAATTTCGCTGGTGGTGGCGGTCTGCTCTTCCGCAGCAGTAGCAATTTGGCTGACCTGCATGGTCAGCTCATTGATTTTGTTAAGAATATCTTCCAACGCCTCACCGGAACGTGAAGTTTCAGCCGTACCCTGCTTAACCTGCTCCACACCTTCGCCCATGGAATTGACAGCAGTCTGGGTTTCACTCTGAATCGACTTGATCATGGTGCTGATCTCTTTGGTTGCCTTTGTCGTACGCTCCGCCAGGGCACGTACCTCGTCGGCAACAACAGCAAAACCTCTTCCCTGCTCACCGGCACGGGCGGCCTCAATAGCTGCATTCAACGCCAGCAGATTGGTCTGGTCGGCAATATCCTGAATGGTATTGACAATGGCACCGATCTGATCCGAACGTTGACCGAGGGCTTCAACCGTATGGGAAGTTTCATTTACACGTCCGGCAATATTCTCCATCAAATGGGCGCAGTTCTGAACAAGCTGGGAACCGCTATGGGTCTGCTCAGTAGCCTTCTGGGCATTTTCGGCAGCATAAAGACAGTTTCTGGCGATATCTCCAGAGGTAAAGGACATCTCCTCACTGGCAGTAGCAATTGTACCGGCCTGCATGGCAACTGCCTCGGCAGCCTGGGCCATTTCGTCCGTTGTTTTCTGAACAATAACAACTGAATCACGAACGATATCTGCCACCGAGAAAAATTGACGCATGGCATTATTCATATCGGTCATCATTGTATTAAATGCTGTTGCCAGCCGTGAAAATTCGCCACTGCCGTTAACATTAGCACGGACAGACAGATCACCTGCTGCAGCCTTTTCCAATGCATTTATTACAATGGCAAGAGGAGCAAAGGCACTGCGGCAAAGCAGCCATAAAACAAGAGATGAACAGAGCAGGTAGCCAAGTCCGAAGCCAGCAATTACCAGCAAGTGCCCCGAAGGACTAATAAAAAAAACAATTAAAAGTGCAGAAACCAGCAGTACGGCATTTCCAGTCAAAACCTTAGCTATAAAATTCATAAAATGTCCCTTGACAGAAAATTAGATATATCAGCAATGAAAACAAAAAATATTCAATTTTCAGGCAATTCTGGCAAAATTGGCAATACGCCCGATCATGCGAGCTATGGCGGTCAGAAGCGCCAAACGGTTATTCTTCACCCGCTCATCCTCGGCCATAACCATAACTTTATCAAAGAAGGTATCAACCGGACCTCGCAACGTTGCGATCTCGGTCAGTGCATCCAGCCAGGCATTATTGGCAATACTCACATCTACAGAGCTCTTGACCATCTGGAAGGATTCATACAGCCCGCCTTCCGCAGCATCCTGAAACAGTGCCGGATCAACCGGCGCATCAGTGCCATCCTTGATTATATTTCCAATCCTCTTGAAGGCAACCGCCAGTTCTTCAAAATCCGGGTGAGACTTGAATTCCGCCAGTGCCTTGACCCTGTCCCGCGCATCTGCAAGATCGTCAAAACTGACTGAGACAACCGCTTCAACAGCATCACCCGGGAAGTCATTACCCAATAGATTAACAAAGCGACCCCGGAAGAATTCCAGCACATCGTCCTGTATCTGCGCCTTTGGGCGGTTCAGCTTAGCTTCCAGAAGATCCAGAGACCGGCTGATCAGTGCCGACAGTGACAGACGATAGCCTTTTTCCAGGATAATGCTGATGATGCCGATTGTGGCTCGCCTCAGGGCATAGGGGTCTGCCGCACCGGTAGGAATCAGGCCAACGCTGAAACAGCCACAGATAGTATCCATCTTGTCAGCCAGAGAAACGAATGCACCGATATCCGATGCCGGCAGTTCTCCTCCGGCCTGAACCGGCAGATAGTGCTCGGCAATGGCATTGGCGATATCCGCATCAACGCCCTCCAGCAGCGCGTACTCGCGACCCATGACACCCTGCACTTCCGGAAACTCGCAGACCATGCCGGAAACCAGATCAGCCTTACAGAGCCATGCGGCCCTGGATGTCTGCTCTTTAACTGCAGGGTTTAGCTTCTCTGCCAGCCCTTCTGCCACTGCTTTAAAACGTTCCATCTTGTCAAAGGAGGTACCCAGCTTCTGCTGATAGACAACCTTTTTGAGCGCTTCGACCCGTTCGTCAAGCTTGACCTTCTTGTCTTCCTCAAAGAAAAAGCGTGCATCGGACAGACGGGCCCTCAGAACACGTTCATTCCCTTTGACTACAACCGAAGTATCTTCAGCCAGGGTGTTGTTGATGGTGATGAAACAGGGCATCAGCTTGCCGTTTTCATCCACAATTGAAAAATAGCGTTGATGGCTGCGCATTGAGGTAATCAAAACCTCCTTTGGAACAGCCAGAAAATCCGGCGAGAATGTCCCGACTACTGCACTGGGATATTCAACCAGATAGGTAACCTGCTCCAGCAACTCTTCATCAGGCAGCAAATGCCCACCGGTCGACTTGGCTACACGGTGGGTTTCACGACGAATGATTTCTTTGCGCCGCTCCGGGTCCACAATCACAAAATGGCGCTCACACTCTTCAAGATAGTGACTGAAGTCGCGAACCGGGAAAGCGGTATTGGCCATGAAACGGTGGCCACGTGAAACTGAACCGCTGTCGATATTTCCGAAAGAAAAAGGAACAACAACGCCATCAAACAATGCGATGATCCAGTGGATCGGACGGGCAAAACGCACATCCAGATCGCCCCAGCGCATGGACTTTTTGAACGGGATATTTACCACCAGCTCCGGCAAGATCTCGGAGAGCAGCTCATGGGTCGGGCGACCGGCAACCTGTTTGGTCACCGCCAGATATTCACCCTTTTCCGTAACAACGCTGCCCAGCTCGGAGACGTCCACACCCTGACCACGGGCAAAACCTTCAGCAGCCTTGGTCGGCTTGCCTTCTGCGTCATAGGCCGCTTTTTTTGAAGGGCCGGTAGCAGTAATCTCCGCATCCGGCTGCATGGCGGGAATATCCCTGACAACCAGCACCAGACGGCGCGGTGTGGCCAATGTTTTTACTTCGCCAAAAGCCAGACGGGCATTGGTCAACTCTTTGGTGATCATGGCCTCCATTTCAGCCATGGCCCTGGGAATAAACCCGGCCGGAATCTCTTCGGTTCCTATTTCAAGAAAAAGTTCTTTAATTTTCATCGGGCTGCACCTCCTTTAAGCAACGGGAAGCCCAACCGTTCACGCATGGCCAGATAACCTTCGGCACAGATACGGGCAACATTACGGACACGGCCGATGTAGGAAGCACGCTCCGTCACCGAAATTGCGCCACGGGCATCCAGCAGGTTGAATGTATGGGAGCATTTCATGACGTAATCATAGGCCGGCAGAACCAAATCTTTTGCGGCCAGTCGCAGACACTCTTTTTCATACATGCCGAAAAGCTGCAGCAGCATGTCCACATCAGCCTCTTCAAAATTGTACTTTGAAAATTCCACTTCACTTTCATGATGAATATCACCGTACTTGATCCCCTTGACCCACTCCAGATCATAGACGTTATCCACACCCTGCAGATACATGGCGATACGCTCGCAACCGTAGGTAATTTCGGATGAAACCGGTTTCAGGTCAATGCCGCCGGCCTGCTGGAAATAGGTAAACTGAGTAATTTCCATACCGTCCAGCCAGACTTCCCAGCCCAATCCCCAGGCGCCCAGAGTCGGAGACTCCCAGTCATCCTCAACGAAACGGATGTCATGCTTGTTCGGATCGATCCCGAATGAACGCAGTGAATCCAGGTACAGATCCAGAATATTCAGCGGTGATGGCTTCATAATCACCTGAAACTGATAGTAGTGCTGCAGGCGGTTCGGGTTCTCGCCGTAACGACCATCAGTCGGCCTGCGGGAAGGTTCTACATAAGCCACATTCCACGGCTCCGGACCAAGAACTCGCAGAAACGTCGCCGGATTGAATGTTCCGGCGCCCTTTTCCGTATCATAGGGCTGTTGAATAACGCATCCCTGTTTGGCCCAATAGCCTTGCAGAGACAGGATGAGATCCTGAAAAGTCACGGTATGTTCCTCCGATGGGGAGATTTAATAAAAAACAGAATAGTATTAAATAGCAGGTCTGACCTGTTCGGTCAAGACTGCGATGCGGAAAGGCGAAGATGATTCATCCTTTCATCAGGAGCAATAAGATATGACTAACAAAACGATCAGGGCTACAAATATATACATCAGATAGCGATTCAGCTGACCGCTTTGAAGGCGGCGAACAGACGACAAACGCCGGTCAACGGCAAGCATGAATGGAATAATGCCTTTGTCTAGAACCACCTCCGGCACGTGAGAGTGAAAACTGCCCTGCTCCGGAAACAGACCGGTCACAGGCGGTTCTTTATACTCCGGCCTCAAGATACCGCTGAATATCCTGACCAGCATTTCTGCAAAAGATGACGCAGTATATTGCATACTGGAAGCTGGAGCAGCATAGCCGCAGTCCCAGGTAACTGCAGAGCTCACCGGTGTCGATTTGAGGCGGTTGATATAATATACGAAAAGTACCACTACAGTCAGAATCAGCAGTGCGGCCATGGCACTGATTCCGTATACTCCGACTGTAGTCTGGATAGATGGCAGCAGTACGCCCTGCTGAGGGAACAGACTTTGAACCACAGGCTCCAGCAGACGAGCGACAAAAAAGGGCAGCCCCCCGATTAGCATGCAAAAGACCGCCAGGACCGCCATTGCCGATGACATGGCTCTGTTTTCTTGAGGTGCAGGCAGCATTGTTCGTGCTGAACCGAGAAAGACCGAACCGAACACCTTAACAAAGCAAGCCAACGCCAGGCCCCCGGTCAACGCCAGTGCAACGGCGGCTAAAGCCATGACAGAAGCCACATTCCCGGAGGCCAGACCAAAGCCTTTGAATATCCCCAGATAAATCAACAGTTCGCTGACAAATCCATTTAAAGGAGGAAGGCCGCAAATTGCCACAGCACCAATCAAAAAAGCTACAGAAGTTAATGGCAACGCCCGGGAAAGTCCACCCATGCGATCCATATCGCGAGTCCCGGCAGTATGTATCACAGCTCCTGCAACTAGAAAGAGCAACGACTTGAACAGGGCATGATTAAGAACATGCAGCAATGCCCCTGCCATGCCTAATACAAACAATATGCGATTTCCACAGGAAAGGCCTATCAGCGCAATACCGATTCCCATTACGATAATGCCGATATTTTCAATACTGTGATAAGCAAGAAGCCTCTTGAGATCATGCTGTCCTATAGCGAAGAGCACTCCGACAACCGCTGAAATTACTCCAAGAACCAGCAAGAGCACCCCCCACCACAACGGAGGCGCACTAAAGAAAGAGAGCGTTCTCAGCAGCCCGTATATTCCCATCTTGAGAATAATTCCGGACATGAATGCGGAAACAGTACTCGGCGCGTTGGCATGGGCAGCAGGCAGCCAGACATGCAGAGGCATAATCCCGGCCTTGAGCCCAAACCCCAGTAAAGCTAGCAGCATTACTAACGTTGCTGAAGCAGATGAAGCATCCATTGCCCCAGGCACAGGAAAAAGTGTTACACCATTTTGCCCAAGCAGCGAGTACATCATTATCAGAACCAGGACCGTCACATGGCTGGCAACCAGATACTGGAGACCAGCTTCAAGCACTTCCTGCCGACCATGCTCCATACACATGGCAAAAAACACAGATAATGCCATAACCTCCCAGAAGATCAGCAGGGTTGCACCACTGGCAGCCAAAAGCAGCATAATTATAGAGGAGATAATTATTCCGAAATAAAATGTCAGTAGGGACTCAGCACGGCTATTAGCCGATGTGGACTTGTAACCGCAGTTATATAAAGAAATGGAAAAACCAACCAGCAAAACCGGGATCATAAAAAATGCAGACAGACTGTCCAGCCGAAATTGTAAAGACCCAAACGGTGATCTCCAGATTGTTTCAATCATTTCAACCTGGCCATTAACAAACAATTGCATAATTACGGCACACAAACCACAAACAGCTGCCATAGACAACAAATAAAAAGCCAGTTTGCGCCCCAGTTTCACAGACACATCTGACAGCAGGGCCGGAATGCCGGACAAAAAGCAAAGCAGAGCAGCTATCAATGAAAGTTGCAAAGGCATCATAGGCGGTCTCAAACCCAAATAAATATTCAATTAAATAAGTATTTTACTTATATATCGCTCCATCCAGGTACGGTCAAGTTAATATGCATAATTTTCTGCGCCATACCTGATTTCCGGCGTAGTACACCTGTCACCCTATTGACAAAATGAGAATATTTCAGGGGTCTTGAAAAGACATATATACAGGCACAATTATTTTCTATTGACAAGCCTGTAACAGAAGAGGTAAAGGTTATTTTACCTCTTAAACACGTTTCTTTAGATTTATGTCAACCTATCATACAGCCTTCTCCAAATTGGTACTAAACTCCGAAATTACAGAAAAAAAATATATAATCAGAAAGTCCTGCCAGGGCGCTTTCCTTTTCAAAACTTCTTTGAGGTCATATTCAACAACTTAATCCAACAACCTGTTTCAAGTCAAAAAACGCAGAATTGTTATTTTTGCAGCCGCATTACGCGTGCCTATTGAGCATGCAGGAGAACAGATGAACTTACAGGAATTAAAAGGCAAAAAGATTAATGAGCTCAATACTATTGCTCGTGATCTCAAGATTGAGGGTGCATCCAGCCTGAGAAAGCAGGATCTGATTTTTGCCATCCTCAATGCACAAACCGAGTAGAACGGCATGATCTATGGCGAAGGGGTACTTGAGACCCTGCAGGACGGCTTCGGCTTTCTGCGCGCCACAGACTACAACTACCTGCCAGGTCCTGACGACATCTATGTTTCACCAAGCCAGATCAGAAGATTTAATCTGCGTACCGGCGACACGGTTTCCGGGCAGATCCGCCCTCCCAAAGAAGGTGAACGCTACTTTGCACTGCTGAAGGTTGAATCGGTCAACTTTGAACCGCCTGAAGTTGCACGTGACAAAATCCTTTTTGACAACCTGACGCCACTCTATCCGCAGGAAAAACTGACTCTTGAAACCGGAGCAGACAACCTGCCCATGCGCGTGATTGAAATGGTTGCGCCGATCGGCAAGGGGCAACGCGGACTGATCGTTGCTCCACCACGCACCGGCAAGACCATGCTGATCCAGAACATCGCCAACTCCATTGCGACCAACCATCCTGAAGTCTATCTGATTGTTCTGCTGATTGATGAACGACCGGAAGAAGTTACGGATATGCAGCGCTCCGTTAACGGCGAGGTTGTTTCCTCAACCTTTGATGAACCGGCCACCCGCCACGTACAGGTTGCTGAAATGGTCATCGAAAAAGCCAAGCGACTGGTCGAGCACAAGCGCGATGTTGTCATTCTGCTGGACTCAATCACCCGACTGGCACGAGCCTACAACACAGTAATTCCGCCATCCGGCAAAATCCTTTCCGGTGGTGTAGACTCCAATGCACTACATAAACCAAAACGCTTCTTTGGTGCTGCCCGCAATATTGAAGAAGGCGGCTCTTTGACCATCATTGCAACAGCGCTGGTTGATACCGGCAGCAAGATGGACGAGGTTATTTTCGAAGAATTTAAGGGTACAGGCAACATGGAGTTGCATCTCGACCGCAAACTGGTTGAAAAACGGACCTTCCCGGCCATCGACATCAACAAATCCGGCACACGCAAGGAAGATCTGCTGATTGAGAAAAGTTCTCTCAACCGGATCTGGATTCTGCGCAAGGTAATTCACCCGATGAATGTGGTTGACAGTATGGAATTCCTGCTGGACAAGCTTTCTGCAACAAAAACCAACCAGGAATTTCTGGACTCCATGAGTAAATAGAAAAAAGGGTTGCAAAAAAAAAACCAAATCGTTACGATTAGACTTTAATGGAATCATTAGTTCGTTATGCTGTACAGATATTGAAGGAGGAAAAGATGAAAGAAGGTATTCACCCGATGTATTCCGACGCCACAGTAAATTGTATTTGTGGTAACACTTTCCAGACCAGATCAACCAAAAATGAGATCAACACCGAGATTTGCTCAGCATGTCATCCATTTTTCACTGGTAAACAGAAGCTGATCGATACTGCAGGACGCGTGGAGCGTTTCAAGAAGCGCTACGGCCAACTGTAGTAAAACTATCGGTTCAATGCACAGGGGGGAGTTGTCGCCAGGCAAATCCCCCTTTTCTTGTCCAGTGCCCGACAGATGTTTTTTTGGGGCTGGCCCCATGAATAGACACCAGTTTCAAATCAAAGATGCCACCAAGGCGGCGAGGATTGAGGCGACGAAGGCGTACAGGTAGTACGTTGAGGAGCCGAAGACAAGCCAACGAAGTTGGGGCTTCAATCTGGAATTGGTTTCAAACCCTGAAGCGGACATTGCAGCCATGAACGTAGAACTCCTCCAGCACACGCCGGAACCGGAAAAAACCATCGCTTTAGCGGCTCGACTCTGCTACTCGCCTGTGTCTAT
This sequence comes from Geobacterales bacterium, assembly GCA_041737975.1. GTDB lineage: Bacteria > Desulfobacterota > Desulfuromonadia > Geobacterales > Pseudopelobacteraceae > JBGSQR01. The sequence goes on from JBGSQR010000628.1 coordinate 17,417, forward strand.
CAGCAAACTCAGGGAGCGGCTGGAATCTTCCGATATCGAATCATTCCTGGACAAGATTATGTCTCTGGGACACCATTCCGTATTGGAACATGCCTCTTTCACTTTCGGCATCGAAGGTATATCCCGCGTAACTACGCACCAGCTGGTGCGTCATCGCATTGCCTCGTTCTCACAACAATCACAGCGCTACGTGTCGCACAAAGAGGAGTTTACCTCCATAATGCCAGACACAATTGCAGAGAACACGGAAGCCCGTGAAATATTCGCTTTCATGTCCGAAACAGTCCACAAGGCTTATGCCCAACTGGTCGACATGGGAATTCCTCCCGAAGACGCCCGATATATTCTGCCAAATGCAACCGAAACAAAAATCATCATGACCATGAACGCCAGAGAGCTGTTGCACTTTTTCACACTGCGCTGCTGCCAAAGAGCCCAATGGGAAATCCGTGAAATGAGCATTGAAATGCTGCGCCAGGTAAAGAAAGTTGCACCGGCAATTTTCAGAGAGGCCGGTCCTGGCTGCGTTGTCGGTCCCTGCCCGGAAGGTCAGTTCTGCTGCGGCCAGACCGCAGAAATACGGGAATATTTTAAAGGTCTTGAATAGAAAAACAGGTTGGGGTCAAGGTTAAGGCTTAGTTTTCTCAACCTCAATCTAAACCTTAACCTGAATTTAATACTGAGGTAGTATGGGAAAAATAAATGTCGGTGGCCAGGCTGTAATTGAAGGCGTCATGATGCGGGCGCCACGCTCCATGGCCATAGCAGTTCGTCGTCCAACAGGCGAAATAGTCGTTAAGAAAGAGATGATCGTCCCCCTCTCAGAACGCTTTCCAATTGTTAAACTCCCGATTATCCGTGGTGCTGTCGCCTTGTTTCAATCTCTGATCATAGGTATTTCGGCACTCAATTTTTCTGCCAATGAAGCCATGACGGAAGAGGAGAAAGAAGGGGAAGAAAACGGAGGCGAACTTTCCTCCTGGGCCATGGCCGGTACAATGGTGATTGCCTTCGGATTCGGCATCAGCCTCTTTTTCGTTCTGCCGCTTTATGCCACCAAGCTGCTGACTCAATTTTCCATCATCAGTGACAACAACATTGTCTTTAACCTTGTGGATGGCATTATCAGGGTTGTGGTCTTTGTCATATATATCTGGGCTATTTCGCGCATGAAGGATATACAGCGGGTTTTCCAGTACCACGGCGCAGAACACAAGACCATTTATGCTTACGAAGCTGGTGAGGATCTGACTCTTGATAATGTCCGTCGTTACAGCAGGCAGCACCCCCGTTGCGGAACCAGCTTTCTGCTGATAGTCATGCTGGTAAGTATTGCTGTTTTCTCCCTGATACCGAAACTTTGGCCCTTCTATCTCAAGGCTTTTTCAAGAATATTCCTGCTGCCGCTGATTGCCGGTATCTCATACGAGTTTCTGAAATGGGGCGCCAAAAATGACAGCAATCCCCTGGTTAAAATGATCATTGCTCCCGGACTGGCCCTTCAACTGCTGACCACCCGTGAGCCTGATGACTCACAGCTTGAAGTGGCAATCCGCTCTATGAATGAAGCACTTGATGTTAATGCCGGCTATGCCGATGACAGGCTGGTTGTATAAATTTAAACGTAGACTGTAAAGCCACAAATTCACAAAGGATAAACATATCCGGGAAAATCTCCCAGATCTGTTTTCCTGCTGTTTGTGGCTTTTGTTCATAATAATAAGAGGTAATAATAATGTTCGACAAAATTGAAGAGCTGGAACGGCGTTATCAGGAAATTGAATCGTTCTTATCCGATCCGGCGGTTATTTCCAACCAGACCGAATTCCGAAAACTGTCCCGGGAACACTCTGACTTGACTAATCTGGTAACAGCCTTTCGCCGCTACCGAAGAGTGCTGGATGAAATCCGCGATAATCAGGAATTACTATCCGACGCAGATATGAAGGAGATGGCCCAGGAGGAGCTTAAAATCCTCGAGGGAGAGAAGGATCAGCTCCAGGCCGATATTCAGTTGTTACTTTTGCCAAAGGACCCGAATGACAGCAAAGATGTTATTCTGGAAATCCGTGCCGGTACAGGTGGCGACGAATCTGCCCTTTTTGCTGGCGACCTGTTTCGTATGTATTCTCGATTTGCCGACAGCAACCGCTGGAAGGTCGAAATTATTTCCGCTTCCGAATCAGAGCGTGGCGGATTCAAGGAGATTATCGCTTCTGTAGAAGGTGAAGGTGTCTTTGCCAAGCTGAAATATGAATCCGGAACCCATCGTGTACAGCGAGTTCCGGAGACAGAAGCCCAGGGTCGCATACACACCAGCGCCTGTACAGTAGCAATAATGGCCGAGGCGGAAGATGTGGATATCGATATCCGTCCCGATGACTTGAAGATCGATGTCTACCGTTCATCCGGTGCCGGTGGCCAGCACGTCAATACTACCGATTCCGCCGTTCGTATAACACACCTTCCGACCGGCACTGTCGTGGCCTGCCAGGAAGAGCGCAGCCAGATTAAAAACCGCGCCAAGGCAATGAAAGTACTAAAAACCCGCATCATGGACACAATTATCCAGGAGCAGAATGCCAAGCTGGCTGCAGACCGCAAGCAACAGGTCGGCTCCGGTGACCGCAGTGAACGTATCCGCACCTATAACTTCCCGCAGGGGCGCATGACTGATCACCGCATCGGACTGACACTCTATCGTCTTGATTCAATTATGGCAGGGGATATTAACGAGATTACGGAAGCGCTAAGAGCACATTATCAGATGGAAGCCCTGAAAGCTCAGAGTGAAGGGAATTAGGAATTAGGGACTTGGGACTAAGCAGTTACCAGTTCCCAGTCCCTACAAAGCTTTTGCCGCAACAATTCCCAGCCAGGTAAAAAACAGGCAAATTGAGACACTTACAATAACATTGCTGAATGCGGTCAGATAATGCCCGGTTTCCAACAACCTGAATGTTTCGTAACTGAAAGTAGAGAATGTTGTCAGTCCGCCCAGGAAGCCGGTCACCAGACCGATCCGCAGCGTGGGTGGAATATGTGCACTACGTAGACTCAACTCCATCAGCAGACCGATAATGAACGCACCAACCACATTTACCGATAAAGTTCCCCATGGAAATTGCCAACCCATTTTTTCATAAGTCCAGCCGGATAGATAGTAGCGTGTAACGCACCCGAGTGCACCTAAAACAGCGATTGAAATAACCGTCAACATATCTTCTCCACAAAAACCTGGTCCTAAAGCTTGGCAAGCTTGCTTTCCCATCTCCATGCATCGCTGACTATTGTTTCCAGATTATCAAATTTAGGTTTCCAACCGGTCAGTTCTCCAATTTTATCGGCTTTTGCCACCAGTGAAGCTGGGTCGCCCGGACGGCGATCCGCTTCGATGACCTTGAAATCTACACCACTGACCTGACGCACCATTTTTAAAACCTCACGCACACTGCCGCCTTTGCCGTAACCCACATTCATGGCAGTAGGTGTCCCACCTTTTTCAAGGTATTCCAGTGCATATAAATGAGCTGAGGCAAGATCTTCAATATGAATATAATCCCTGATACCTGTACCATCCGGCGTTGGGTAATCTGTCCCGTAAATGCCGACACTCTCTCTCATTCCAAGGGCAGCCTGACAGGCCACCTTGATCAGATGTGTTGCTTCCGGAGTCCGTTGACCAATGCGGGCCTGTGGATCTGCCCCAGCCACATTGAAATAGCGCAGGGCAACATACTGCATGCCATGGGCAAAGGATGCGTCACGCAGCATCCACTCGCTCATCAGCTTGGAAGTACCGTATGGATTTATGGGAGCCAGGGCTGTTTCTTCCGAGGCGACACCTCCATCCGGAAAACCATAGACAGCCGCCGTACTGGAAAAGATGAAGCGATCAACGCCATGCTTTACGCACGCCTCAAGAAGTCCAAGTGTATTGCGGGTATTATTGCCGTAATACTTCAAAGGCAGGGAAACGGATTCCGGGGCAACAATAGATGCTGCAAAATGTAATACCGTCTTGAATCCGAACTTTTGAAAAGCAGCGTCCAGAGATGCAGAATCAGAAAGCTCGCCAACCACCAACTCTTCACCATTCAATAGCGCTTCGCGAAAACCGGTGGACAAATTATCATAAACCACGACATTACGACCAGACTCACTAAGTTGACGTGTAACATGACTACCGATATAACCGCAGCCGCCTGTAACAAGAATAGCATCAGACATGTTATTTCCTTTACACTACAAGATGTTGCCTCAATTACCAGAGGGTATTATTACAAATATTTTTGAATGTTTTGGACGGCCCGCTCCAGACGTTCGTCAGTGTGGGCCTCAATTGTGCAGATAGCTGTCGGGGCATATCTATTCAACAGGGTAAATAGCAGATCAAAATCTATCTGCCCCTCCCCCAGCGGCAGATGTTCGTCTCGCTCACCATGGTTATCATGAATATGAGCCTCCACAACATAGACGCCAAGCACGGAAAACCAAGTTTCCAAACTTACGGTATTAAACATGTTCCAGTGTCCCACATCAAAACAGTGACGGAAGGCAGGATCGTTCACAGCCTCCAGCAACTCGAGCAGAGTTGATGGTTCTTTCTCGAAAATATTTTCTACGGCAATAACGCTTCCTATGATGCGAGCTCTTGGCAGCATATCATTCCAGAAATTAATGCTGTAATCCAGCCAGGCTTTACGATAGTCGCCATAACGGAGTTCATCATAACCGGGATGAAAGACGATGTTCTGCGGCTTCAGGATCTCTGCAACATCAAAAATCTGCTCAAAACGAGAGCGTGTAGCCAGACGAATGGACTTGTCCAGCGAACCCGGATTCAGATCAACAAAAGTGGCATGAATTGTTGTAATCAGGCCTGCATCTGCCAGCTTACGGGCTTGCCTGGCCAGATCATCAAACTGCAGACTATCAAGGGCATCTGCAGAAAAGAAAATCTCCGGATTAAGGCGACGCTGGATAAACAGATCACTTTTTTCAGCCAGGCGGGCATATGGGCAGTTGACGTTGAATATTCTAATCATTCTGAATCTACTCTTTTCAATGTTTTTAAGCCCTAGCCCTGATAAAAAGGATAAGTGCGTTAACGAAGTTATTTTCTGACAAAAAAGCGCAGAAAAAAAACTTCTAACTTACTAATTTGTGGCGGGCTGACCAACAAGTTTTTCCAGTTTGAGAATTGCCAGAGGTTCACCCAAAATGATCAGAGTATCGCCAGCCTCAATCTTGGCCTGAGAATGCGGGTTGAAAACCATTTTCCCCTGCGCTTTTTTGATGCCCACAATTATCACACCAGTCTCCTTACGGAAACCGGAACTGATCAGGGTTTCACCTGCAAATGCTGATTTTGCAGGTATGAAGAGTTCCTCCATCTGTAAATCCAGATGTTCACTCCCGGTAGCAATCTCAATAAAATCAACAACATTAGGCCGCAGAATAGATTGTGCCATCCTGCTGCCACCTATAATATATGGAGAAACGACCTTGTTCGCACCTGCCCGTTTGAGCTTTATATCCGACCCCTCTTCGCCAGAACGCGCCAGAATAAACAGATCCGGATTAAGCCCACGGGCGGTCAATGTAATATAGACATTCTCTGTATCCGAGGTAACGACAGATATCAGACCTTTGGCCTTTTTAATACCAGCCTTAAGCAGGGTTTCATCCAGCGTGGCATCACCCTTCATGTGCAGGATACCCTCAGCCTCCAGATAGTCGCTTCTCTCGGGATCCTTTTCAACGACTACAAATTTAAGGCCGTTGGCCTTGAATTCCTTGCAGATCAAAGAACCAATGCGCCCAAAACCACAGATTATGTAATGCTCCATAAGGCCATCTATCATCTTCTCCACCTTCTTTCTCCCCATCACACGCTGGATCTGGCCTTCAAACATTATTTGAGCCAGACTGCCCACAATATAGCCCAGTACGCTGACACCAAAAACAATCAGCACCATAGTAAAAACCTTACCATAATCAGACAGGTCATGAATCTCTTTGAAACCAACAGTGCCCAAAGTAATAACCGTCATATAGAGGGCATCCAGAAAACGCCAGCCTTCAATTGTCATAAAGCCGATTGTCCCGACCGAAACAAGTATCAGCAGGACAAAAACGGATATTCTTAAATGTCTGACAGGATCCACAGGCACCTCATTAAAAATTCATACAATACAGGTAAAACTGAATTACGATTAGCCCATAGTCAAACTTGACGTCTCAGAGAAGGAAAATCAGTATACGTTAATACCTTTCCTGGCAGAGTACAGTTTGATGTCATAAAATTCAAGCATGATTATAACAAAAATGGCTTGAATACTGGCAAACAAGATACTATTGCACACTAGAAAACTTTACAATTACAACGTCATTAAAGTTGACAAACTATTAATGCTGTATACAATGTTTTCGCCTCTATAAGTTTACAGGTTTTAACTGAATATTCTATTAAAGCTGAGCTTCTTGACAACATATTCAACCAGGCCTTTATGCAGTTAACACCCTAATTATAAGGACTATTTCAATGACAGGCCACAAATCATTTGCTCTCATTCCGGCTGCCGGGATGGGAAAACGCATGGGCGCATCAATAAACAAGCAGTATCTTCAATTGGATGGCATGCCGATTGTTGCCCGCACAATTGCAGTTTTTGAAAACTCTCCTCTGATTGATGGCATCATGCTGGTCATCCCTGAAGAAGAAATACCCTACTGCCGCGAGCACGTAGTCAACGCCTATGGTTTTGCCAAAGTTATTGATATCATTGCCGGCGGGAAAGAAAGACAAAACTCCGTCATGAACGGCCTGAAAGCTCTGGAGCGACGTGCTTCTGCTGAAGATGTCATACTCATCCATGACGGTGTCAGACCATTTATAACGCCTCAAATAATTGAGGAGTCCATCAAAATAGCCGTTACCGGAGAAGGCGCACTGGTAGCCGTGCCGGTAAAAGATACCATCAAGAGAGCCACCAACGGCCTGGTATTAGATACACCGGACAGGGAAACACTCTGGCAGGCCCAGACTCCTCAAGCGTTCCAATTCAACTTGATTTATCAGGCCCACAATAGAGCCGTGAAAGATGCTTTTACAGGAACTGATGACGCCTCTTTAATAGAACGCCTTGGTGGGGCTGTAAGGATCTTGAGAGGAGACTATCGAAATATCAAAATCACCACACCGGAAGACCTTGTGCTAGCCGAAGCCTTCTTGAAGGCTTATCAGCAACTGGGAGGTAACCAATGAACCGGGATGCAAAAATACTTGTCGTTGACGATGAGCCTGATATTGCCCTGATTCTTAAACTTTACCTGGAAGAGGCTGGCTATTCCATTACAAGGGCAAAAGATGGGGAATCCTGCCTGGCAATACTCGAGAACGAACCCTTCTCACTCGTACTGCTTGATATAAATCTGCCACAAATGAACGGCATTGAAGTTCTTGAAAAAATAATGGAAATAGAC